>PMBZ01000134.1 GCA_003153975.1 Hyphomicrobiales bacterium | reverse complement strand
TCCGGTGAATGTAAACAGGCCCTAGTTGCGTTCCCGCCGGACCGCTATCATTTTGTGGCTGCAGGCGAAGCAGTTTCGAATTGGCGAGAATAGAGACGGCATGCCTAATGAATTGCTTAAATAGCGTTAGTGTAGTGGGGAATTATATGGAGCACTCGATCATATCCGAGGCCGGTTCGCCGATTAAACGTCATAGCGAGAGTGAACGATATTTAGCATTGCGGATAGAGAACCTATCGCTGACGGAAGGCTGCCCGGCCCAGCCCGGCCCATGGCGGCAAAGCNNTCCCGGTAAGAGACGGTATCGCCGGTAGTCCGTGAGTGCGCAACCGGGCTCCCGCTGTAAATGGCGGGGCATGCCGATGCTGAGTGGCGTACGGCTCACAGGGAACCCTCGTACCTGTCAAGGCCGGCGCGGCATGGTTCATGCGCGGATGGTAAATGGCCGGCGCCGATCGTTCCCGTGGCCGCATTTTTGCGAATTTTTTCGCGCTTTGGGCTGTTTTTCGCGTTTCAAGAATCCGGTTAAATATATCGCCACTTCGCGAATTAACCTAGAATTTCAGGCATTCGACTCGCAGTCATCCAAAAAAGCCGGCAAGTTATTACTGCGAAAGCAATGCCTTATTCGAACGCAGTGGCGCTTAATCCAGCATTAACGGAGCTATGTTATATTTGCATAAATCTCGATAGATGCCTCGAACCATTCCAAATGTCAGGAAACGATATTAACCGGCACTTACCGTCTGGCGCGACAGGGGCGCACACCAGCCGCTCAGAAGCGCTTCATCTCGATGCCGTGCTTCTTGAGCGCGTAGCCGATCTGGCGCGGCGTGAGCCCCAGGATGCGCGCGGCCTTGGCCTGCACCCAGCCGGTTTTTTCCATGGCCTGGATAAGCGTGTCCCTGCCGAGCCCGCTCAGCGCGCTGTCTGCCTCGCCAGGCTCGTGCGCATGGCCATTGGCGGCGGGGCGCGAGGCTTGCGGTTGCACGGGCGGCGGCGGTGGCGCAGGGGGGGCTTCCTCGGGCCGGGCAGGCTTGGCGGCGGGCGCGTGATGGCCGTGCGCCGGTCCCTTCCAGAGCATGGCGGAGAGGCAGTGTCCTTGCACACAGGCGAAGTCCCTGGCGTGGAGTTCGGCGCTGGGGGTCATGGCGGCGGTGCGCCGTATGCAGTTCTCAAGCTCGCGGACATTGCCGGGGAAATAGCACTTGCACAGCACCTCCATGGCATCGGGTGCCAGCGCGCGCGGCTGGCCGTTCTCGCCGGCAAAGGCATCCACGAAGTGCAGGGCAAGCTCGGGAATGTCGCCGGCGCGCTCGCGCAAGGGCGGCAGCATCAGCGGCACCACGTTGATGCGGTAATAGAGGTCGGCGCGGAATTTGTCCTGGGTGACGAACTCTTCGAGGTTGCGGTTGGTGGCGCAGACGAGGCGGAAATTCACTTTGAGCGTCTGCTGCCCGCCCACGCGCTCGAACTCGCCTTCCTGCAGCACGCGCAACAGCTTGGCCTGGAAGGCGGGCGAGATTTCGCCGATCTCGTCCAAAAAGATGGTGCCGCCATGCGCCAGTTCGAAGCGCCCCTTGCGCGTGGCGATGGCGCCGGTGAACGCGCCCTTCTCGTGGCCGAACAGCTCGGATTCGATCACGCTTTCGGGGAGTGCCGCGCAGTTCACCTTGATGAAGGGCTTGCCCTTGCGTGGGGACAGTTCGTGGATGGCGCGGGCGAACAGCTCCTTGCCGGTGCCGGTCTCGCCGCGGATGAGCACGGGCGCGTTGGATTTTGCCACCTGTTCGATGCGGTCGGTTACGGAGCGGATGGCGCGGCTCTTGCCGAGGATGCCCGAGAGCTGCGGTGCTTTGGCTTTCGGCGATTTGAGGGTGGAGAGTTCCTTGGCGAGGCGCGCCTGCTCCAGCATGAGCCGCTCGCGGTCCTCGGCCACGACGCGGTGCAGCTTGAGCGCCTGCCCCAGGAGGTTCGCGACCATGGTGAGGAAGCGCACATCGTGGTCGATGCGCACGTCCATGGTGCCCTTCCAGACTCGCTCGATGGCAAGCGTGCCCGCGACCTGCGCGTCGACCCGGATCGGCACGCCGATGAAGGTCTGCACGAAACCCGGTTCGACGCGCCCGAGGCGCTTCCAGCCCGCGAACAGCGGATGGGCGGCGCAATTCTGCACGGCGAGCGGCGTGGCCGTGGCGACGATCTGGTCGATGACCGCGATGGGAATCTCCGCGTCGCCGGTGGGCGCCATCTCGTGCTCGGTCGAGGCGGAGACCTTGATGTCGGGGTCGCCTTCGCCGTCGATCAGCACCAGCGCTGCCAGCCGCAGGTCGAGGAACGAACTCATCACCGAGACGACATTGTTAAGCATCACCTTGAGGCTCGCGGGCGATGTTACAATCTTGGAAATCTCGTAGATGCCGCTCAGCGCGGTTTCGCTGTACCTGCCGGCTGCCGGAAGGCTACCAGGCCTAGCCGACGCAGAGTTTGTCATTGGCTCTCGCCTCCGTTTAACTTCGATTCCAGTAAATTTGTCTGGACTCGTCCGGTTGCGCAATCTTCGCCAAACTTAGCACGGCGGCGACACGATTGTCGTGTCTATAAGTTAGCCTGTACGATGACTGGGAATTCTGTCACAAACCAAGAAAGGGTAATGCGCACAATATCTTAATTCGTCATGCGCATGGAATGGGCACAGGCTATTTTTTGAACAATTGTGCGCCGCACAAGGCTGTCATGCGCCTTTTCGATCTTGCCGTTTGCCGTCATTGCGAGCGGAGCGAAGCAATCCAGAGCCGGGCGTGCGGAGTCATCGTGGATCGCCGCGGCGGCCAATGACGGCTCGCGATGACGTTGAAATATTTGCAAAAATTTGGCGCGATTAACCGAACTTGAACAACACGCCATAGCCGCCGCGCGGGTAGAACCAGCTGATCTCGCCGGTTGGCTCGCCCAGTACGCGGCAGGTTCCGCATTCGAGGCAGCCGTCGGGCGTCACCTCCACCTGCCCCTTGCCGTTCTGGGCATAGCAGCCCGCCGGGCAGAGCTTCGTCAGCGACAAGAGCACGGCAGATGGCTTGTCATGCGGCGCAACCGAAATGTGCGGCCGTCCTGCGTCGACCAGGTAGCGGTTTTGATAGAGCTTTTCCTCAACCCGGACGGCTCCCGCTTCTTGCTGCATCATGTCTCTTCTCCTGTCTCCCTGAAACCGAAGGGCGGCGGCCCGCACATCGCGCATTACCCCTCACCCTGCCCCTCTCCCACAGGGAGAGGGGACGCCTTAACAACGGGCACGGCCGGACTCCTTCTCCCTGTGGGAGAGGGCTGGGGTGAGGGATTGTGCCCTACGAGCAAGTCTCATCCCTGGCAACGTCCACCCTACCGCCACGACCTCGCAAGCTTCCATGCGTCGCTGGCGAGCCCCATGACGCCGCGCGTCCTCACGAACGAGCGCACGATCTCGGCCTCCTTGCTCTTCTTGTCCTTGCCGTCGACGCGCAGGTAAGTCTGCGCCGCCTTCGAGAAGAGCTGCGGGTAGGTGCCGAACAGGTGCCGGCTAGCGCTATGCAGGAAGCTTGGCAAGCGCCTGTATTTCTTGAGATCCTTCATCACGAAGGTGTCCTTGAGCATCTTCTCGTAGAGCGACAGGTTCTCAGCCGTCATCGGATCGCGCCGCGACTTGATCTGGAAGATCGCTTCGGCGGCGAGGCGGCCCGTGGTCATGGCGAGGTTCGAGCCCTCGCGGTGGACGGCGTTCACGAACTGGCCCGCGTCGCCAACAATCGCCCAGCCGTCGCCGAAAAGCCGCGGCACGGCCTTGTAGCCGCCCTCGGGGATGAGGTGGGCTGCGTATTCCTTGACCTCCGAACCGCTAAGCAGCGGCGCCACGGCCGGGTGCTTCTTGAACGCTTCCAGCAGGCCGTAGGGCGTCATGCCCGTCTTGGCGAAGTCCGAGATAAGGCAGCCGATGCCGATCGAAATGCTTTCCTTGTTAGTGTAGATGAAGCCGGTGCCGGCCATGCCCTTGGTGATGGTGCCGGCCGCCTCGATGACCACGCCTTCGTTGCCCTTGACGTTGAAGCGCTGCTCGATGACCTCGCTCGGCAGGAAGTGCATCTCCTTCACCGCGAGCGCCACCGTATCGGGCTTCGGCACCTCGCGTAGCCCCGCGCGCGAGCCGAGCAAGCCGTTCACGCCCTCGGCCATCACCACCACATCGGCAAGCACGGTGCCGCCCGCCCGGTCGGTCTTGACGCCGATCACCTTGCCGCCGCTGAAGCAGAGGTCGGTAACGGTCGTCTCCAGAAGCACCACCGCGCCCGCCTCGCGTACCTTCCGCGAAAACCATCTGTCGAACTGCGCCCGGATGATGGTGTAGCGGTTGGGCTT
>PMBZ01000148.1 GCA_003153975.1 Hyphomicrobiales bacterium | reverse complement strand
ATCCGCAAGCGGATATGGATGGGAGAAGGGACGCCTGAACAGCGGGCACGCCCGGACTCCCTCTCCCATGGGGAGAGGGCTGGGGTGAGGGGAGATTCGCTCAGTTCAACGCACCGCCCCGCACAGCCTTAATCTATTTTTAGCCAAAACTTCGAGTTGCGCTTTCAAGACAAGGAAACTGTATTGCACGCCGACGGTGACTTGCCCTATAAATCCGTACAGTCGCAGAAAAGCATGCGGACGGCCCAACCGGCGGCCAGAGCCATTGCTCCGTAGCAACAGACATAACTGCGGTACTTCCAACAATTCTTAAAAAACTCTTACGAGGTGGCATGTCAAGCGATCTCGAAATCTTGGGACACCGTCCGCGCGGCCGCCTTACCCCTTACGATGCCGCCCATAGCAAGCGCGTGCTTGAACTGGCGGCGGAAGGCGCCAGCAAGACGGAAATCGCGGCGGCGTTATGCGTGAGCCGCAAGACGCTCCAAACCTGGGGTGCTGCTCACCCTGAGTTCCGCTGGGCCATGCGCCGCGCCAAGGATCTGGAATTAGCCTGGTGGCTGAAGGCCGGCCGCCAGGGTCAGTTTGAAAAGAATTGGAACGCGGCAAGCTGGGCGATGCAAATGCGCGCCCGCTTCGGAAAGCGGTTCGAGTCCTGCGTTCCTACCTCTCAACCGCCCGGTTCCTTGAAGGACAGCCTGAATGCAAAACGCACCCGCGAAGACATGGAGCGCAAGCTTTCTCGCATCGCTGACGCGAGCGCGGAGGCGGACGTTCCTTGCGAGCCTGACGGTGCGGGAGCTTGAGAGCCTCGCCTATGACTGGCGGTTCTGGGCGAGGCCGGAGCAGTGTGCCCCGGCAAGCGATTGGCATACCTGGGTTATTTTGGCCGGCCGCGGGGCTGGCAAGACGAGGTGCGGTGCGGAGTGGGTGCGCGGATGCGTTTGCGGACCCACTCCGCTGGGCCGGGGCATCTATGGCCGCTTGGCGCTTGTGGCGGAGACGGCGGCGGATGCGCGCGACGTGATCGTGGAGGGGCCGGCCGGTCTGCTCGCGATTCACCCGCTGGAGTTCCGCCCGAAATTCGAGCGCTCCAAGCGGCGCCTGACCTGGCCCAATGGCGCCGTGGCGATGCTCTACAACGCGACCGAGCCGGACCAGTTGCGCGGGCCGCAGCACGACGCCGCCTGGTGCGACGAGCTGGCCAAGTGGCGCTATGCCCAGGAGACCTGGGACATGCTGCAATTCGGCCTGCGCCTTGGCGAGCGCCCGCGCCAGGTTGTCACCACCACGCCGCGCCCGGTCCCGCTGATCCGCGAGTTCGTGGCGCGGGAAGGGCAGGGGGTGGCGGTGACGCGCGGCAGCACCTTCGACAACCGCGCCAACCTCGCCCCCGGCTTCTTCAAAGCAATCGTGAAGCGCTACGAAGGCACGCGGCTCGGCCGGCAGGAGCTGAACGCGGAGATTTTGGACGATATTCCGGGCGCGCTTTGGACGCGGGCGATGCTGGATGCCGCGCGTGTGGCTCCTGCCGCGCTTCCGCCGATGCAGCGCATCGTGATCGGCGTGGACCCGGCCGCCAAGCCCTCCGCCGCCACGGACCGTACATCGGAAACGGGCATCGTGGTGGCGGGGCTTGGCGAGGATGGGCGCGGCTATGTGCTCGACGACCTCTCCTGCCGGCTCTCTCCTGCCGGCTGGGCGCGGAAAGTGGCCGCCGCCTTCGACAGGTTCAGCGCGGATGCCATCGTGGTGGAGATCAACCAGGGCGGCGCGATGGTGGAGACGGTGCTGCGCGCGGAGCGGCCGGGCCTGCCGCTGCGGCAGGTGCGCGCGAGCCGTGGCAAGACCGTGCGCGCCGAGCCCATCGCGGCACTCTACGAGCAGGGCCGCGTGGCGCACGCCGGCGCGTTCCCGGCGCTTGAGGACCAGATGGTGCAGTTCACACCTTTCGGCATCGAGGGCGACGGCGCCGCCGACCGCGTGGACGCAATGGTGTGGGCGCTGTCGGACCTGTTCCCGCGCATGGTCAAGCCGCAGGCGGGCGCGGACTGGGGGGATGAGCGCGGGGGCGGCTGTACCAGTTGGCTGCTTTAGGCAAATTGCAGGTAATAGCTTGATAAGCAAGTGGTGAATATTTTACCTGCAATCCAGGATGGTAACGATCCGAATACCATTGCTGTTGTACATTTACTCAAATGGGAGCGCAACCAAGCACTGCTACGGAGGTTAGTGAATATGCGTCGAAGAAAACGCCTTAATGGGACATCATTGCAGAATATCATTGTAAAACTGATTCAGCTCCACCGCCCAGATAGTCTAAAAGAGCTAGTGGCCGATTGCCGCTATTATCCGAACTACCGTTACTCATACTCCGTAGTCCGCCGGGAGATAGGAAAACTTATAAATTCAGGGTCAGTGGAATTGGAGCCGCGTGGCATTAATAAACGGCCGTTACTTAAAAAAGGCGGACTCGACCGGTTGAGGCGTCCCACAGCCGGCCGTTCGCTACGGTCTGGAAATACTGTGCAACTATCTCTGCTGCCCGGATAAGGTCTCATGGAAGGTTCTATTCCGCGGTGGCGAAATCCCACCGCGGGGACTGCGGCTGGAAGTGCATCTGTAGCACTCCTTACTCAGCAAGCCAATTCTCGCATTTCAGCCCATCGACGCGGGCGAATTCGCGCATATTCGCCGTTACCAGCGTACAGCCGAGTGTCATTGCGTGAGACGCGATCAGCAAATCGTTTTCGCTGATGACCCGCCCTTGGGATTCAAGTGCGGCTCGCATGTTTCTGTAATAGATGTCGGCCGGCGCCTCAAACGTCATGACGCTAATGCGCTTCAGAATGCCATCCACGCGCTCAGTCAATTTCGGCGAGGCTTTCTTGGCGGCGCCAAAGCGCAACTCTGACGCGACAATGATGCTCGTCAGCACGTTAGCGTGCCCGACTTCCGCGATACGTTGGGCTACGGCGCCTTCAGGATTGCGGATCAGGTCAGAGATAATATTGGTGTCGAGCAGATACCGCATTAAAGATCGACCGGCCGGGTTGGAAGCCTTTCGATTTCAGGAAAGTCCTCGGCTAATGGCTCCAGGGTTTTGAGGTATTCCAGGAGGGGGGTTAGGCGCGGCGCCGGTTCAATAATGAGCTTGTCGCCCTCCTTGCGCATAATGGCGTCCTCGCCCGGCAGTTCGAACTCGCGCGGGATGCGCACGGCCTGATTCCGGCCGTTCTTAAACAGCTTGACGTGCCTTTCCATTATTCCCATGCGCACCTCCAGCATATGTCAAAGCATATGCCAAATGGGCTGTCACGTCCATAGCCATCTCAATCGCAACGGCTCATAAGCGCCAATGAGGTCCCCCTTGCCCAAAATCGACATCGTACAAGAGGCGCAAGAGCGCCTCGAAGCCGCGTGGGTCCAGGATCGCGAGAACCGCGAGGACGCGTTCATGGACCTCAAGTTCCTCGCGGGCGACCAATGGCCCAGCGAGATCCGCCAGCAGCGCGAGGCGCAGAGCCGGCCGTGCCTGACCATCAACCGGCTGCCGCAGTTCGTGAACCAGGTGGCCAACTCCGTGCGCGTCAATCCGCCGGCCATCAAGGCGATCCCGGCGGGGGCTGAGGCCACGGCGGAGCTGGCGGAGATTTACACCGGGCTCATGCGCCAGATCCAATACCGCTCGAACGCCACCAACGTGTTCGCCAACGCGGTCTATTACGCGGTCGCCTGCGGCATCGGCCATTTCCGCCTTGTCACCGACTACGCGGACGGGAACGGCTTCGACCAGGAAATCCTGCTCAAGCGCATCCAGCATCCGCTGTCGGTGTTCTGGGCGCCGGGCGCGGTCGAGCCGGACCGCTCGGACGCGGACTATTGCCTTGTCTCCGAGATGATCGGGCGCAAGGAGTTCCAG
>PMBZ01000242.1 GCA_003153975.1 Hyphomicrobiales bacterium | reverse complement strand
TCAGCCGCATCGTATTTCTCGAAGGCTTCCCCAGCATGCAGGCGCTCGAACCCTTGCATATCGGGCAATCGGTGACCGAAGTTCTCGAATGCGACCTGAAGCTTGAGATGTCCGCGCGCGCCCTCTACGAGGAGGCGGCGACCCATTGCCACGCCGTCAAAGACTATGTGAGCCGCGACCTCTTCGAAAAGCTCATGCACGACGAGGAGGAGCANNGAGGAGCACATCGACTTCCTCGAAACCCAGCTCGATCTCGTCGAAAAGCTTGGGCCGGAGCTTTATGCGCAGGCGCACATCGGCAAATTGAACGGCGATTAATCGGGCCGGCCCACGGCGGAGCCTTTAGCATCGCCGTCCCACCAGGTTTCAAGCCGCGCACCGTAAAGCGTTGAGCCCGGCGGCTGGCGCAAATGCGACCACGCGGCGATCCACTGCTTGGGCGCGTGGTAGAGCGGTATGCCGTAGCGGCCCGAAAGCAGCAGCCGGTCGAGCGCGCGCACGGCCGATACGAAGCCTTCGCGGGTACCGGCGTTGAGCATCGCGGCGATCGTTGCGTCCACCCCGGCACTTTTCACGCCCGCATAGTTGAAGCTCCCCTCTTCGTCCGCCGAGGCGGCGGACCAGCGGAAGCTTTGCTCGTTGCCGGGCGAGAGCGATGAGCCCCAGACCACGGGCATCATGTCGAAGTCGAAGGACGTGCTGCGCCTTTGGAACTGCGCCGGGTCGATCATGCGGACCTGCGCGGCGATGCCAATCTGGCGCAGCGCACTTGCAAAGGCCAGCAGCAGCCGCTGCTGCTCGCGGGTGACGCAGAGCATCTCGAAGGCGAAGGGCTGCCCGGTGGTCTTGGCGGCCATGACGCCGTCTTTCAGCTCGTAGCCCGCCTCGCTCAGAAACGCGATGGCCTCCTTGCGCCCGTCGCGGTTCGTTCCCGTGCCATCGGTGATGGGCTGATTGAAGGTGCCTTCCAGGGCGCCGGGCGCAAGCTGATTTGCGTAAGGCGCAAGCAGCTCACGCTCGCGCGCGTCCGCTGGCACGCCGTGAGAGGAAAGCTCCGAGCGGTCGAAAAAGCTTTCGGTGCGGGCGTAAAGGCCGCGGAAAAGCTGCTTGTTGAGCCATTCGAAGTCGAACATGCGCGTCAGCGCCGCGCGCACCCGGCCGTCCGCGAAAATGGGCCGGCGCGTGTTGAACGCAAGCGCCGCCATGGGGGCCGGCACGCCCACGCTGAATTCCATTTTCTTGACAAGCCCCTGGCGCAGCGCGGGAAAATCGAACGCGTCCGCCCATTTCACGGCGTCGATGGAATCGCTGTCGCCCATGACGTCGAAAAGCCCCTTGCGGAAGGCTTCCATCATCGCGGTGCTGTCGCGGTAGTAGTCGATGCGAATGGTGTCGAAATTGAACTGCCCGCGCATGATGGGCAGGTTCCGGCCCCAGTAGGCGGGGTTCCGCTTCAGCACCACGCCGGCACCCGGCGAGACCTCGGCGACCGTGTAAGGGCCGCTCGCCAACGGTTTATCGAAGCTTGTTTTTTCGAAGCTCTCGGGTGTTATGGCATGCCGCGGCAGCACGGGCATCAGGCCCATGATGAGGGGCATCTCGCGGTCTCCGCCCCCAGCAAAGGTGAACTTGACGCCGCGCTCGCCGCTTTTTTCGGCGGCCGCGACCTTGGCGTAGTATGTTCTGTGGTTCGGCCGTCCCTTGCCCTTCAGAAGCGACCAGGAAAACAGCACATCCTCCGGCGTTACCGGCGCTCCATCGGCGAAGCGGGCCTCGGGGCGGATTTGAAACGTGACCGAGCTGCGATCCTCCGGCGTGTCGACGCTTTCCGCGATCGACCCATAGAGCGAGAAGGGCTCGTCGTAGCTGCGCGCCATGAGGGTGTCGTAGACGTATTCGCGCATGCCGGCGGCCGGCTCGCCCTTGATGATGAACGGATTGAGGCTGTCGAAGGAACCCAGAACGGCCAGCCGGAGTTCACCGCCCTTGGGCGCGTCCGGATTAACATAATTTAAGTGTGGAAGCGCGGCGGCATATTTGGGCCTGCCGTGCATCGCGATTCCGGCCTCCGGCGCGGCTCGCGCCGCCCCGGCCAGGAAGGCGGCCGCGACTGTTGCCAGAATGCAATGACGGCCGGCCAATTTGGCGAGCCGGACCCCGCGCCTGACGATTCCAAATGCCAAAATGACTGAGTCCTTTGCGTGCATTTTCGATTTTAGGCGAGGTTTAGACGCTGAAAACCTCGAAAAAATGGCGGCTGGGCGAACGGTGAGACTGGCAAGGCACGCGGAAAATGCAGTTTGATTGGGACTGGAAGAGTGTCACGGGAAAGCCGCAATTGGGCGGTTTTCAAGCAACAGCCCCGTTGAGGGGCGACGGTTAGGATACCCAGCACGTTCGGGGAAAGGTTCGCATTAATGGTTTTCGCAAAGCTTGTGAAAGCATCCACCTTCAGTGTGGCTGCGACATTGGCGCTTACGCTCGGCACAGCCGGGAGTATGGCCGCCGACAAGAAACCGGCCGCACCCGCGGCTCAAGGGGCCGACGCGGCACAGAAGCCGGCTGACATCTGGTACAAGCTTTGTATCGATGTCCCCGCTCCCGAGCCGACGAAGCCCGGCGAGCAGCCGAAGCAGCAGAAGCCGGAAGACATGAAAAAGGTCAACGTCTGCTTGACCCAGGTTGACGTCCGCGACAACGCGACCGCCATCCTTATCGGCAAGCTGGCGGTCCGTCAGGTTGCCGGCCAGGATAAGCCGCAGCTTCTGGCCATGTTGCCGCTCGGTTCGGCCCTGCCTCCGGGAGCGCTCGTGAAGGTCGACGACAAGGAGCCGGTCAAGCTCGCTTATACGACCTGCGATCAGGCCGGCTGCTATGCCGAGGCCAGCATTGAGCCCGCCATGGTTGCCCAGATGAAGACTGGCAAGCAGATCGCCTATCTCGGCATCGACGTCACGGGCCGCGCTCTGTCGATCCCGCTGCCGCTCGAAGGCTTCGGCAAGGCGATCGACGGCCAGCCGGTGCCGGTCGAGAAGTACAACGAGGATCAGAAGAAGATCGCTGAAGTCATCAAGCAGCGTCTGGCTGACCTTCGCCAGAAGGCGGCCGATGGCGCTGGCAAGGACGCCGCTCCGGCAGCCGACAAGAAGAAGTAAGCTTCTGAAAATACGAGTAAAAAGGCCGCTTTCCGCGGCCTTTTTTCATATCTCAGGCAGGCGGTTTTGCGGAAAGGCATCCCATGCCCGCGCGAGTTTGGCTTTTCCTTGCGGCGATCCTGGGCGGTTTGGCGGTCGTTGCCGGCGCGGTTGGCGCGCACGTGCTCTCCGGTACGGCCTTGGCCGATGGCCCTCTCCAGCAGGCCTATCGAAGCGCCCAGCTTAATCACGCGATCCATGCGCTTGCGCTGCTGGCGGCGGGTATCCTCATGCTGCACGGGCAAGGGCGTGGCCGGGGCTTCTCCGCCTGGGCGCTGCAAGCGGCGGCCGCCGGCTTCACCATGGGCATCGTTCTGTTTTCCGGCGGCATCTACGCGCACGTCGCGGGCGGGTTCGCCGGCGTCACCAGGTTCGTTCCCGTGGGGGGCATGTTCCTTATCGCCGGCTGGGTAGCGCTCGCCGCTGGCGCGCTGGGCTTGCGCTCCTAGTGCCGCGCGGCCCAGGCCACCAGAGCAAAAAGGCGGAAAGCCGGTGCTTGTGGCAAGGACGCAAAACAGAACGGCGCCTGCAACCGGCTCATCGGCAAGACGATTAGTGAGCCAAGGCGCCGTTGAGCGTGCGGGACGTGCGGCGGCTCTTGGACTGCTGCTGCGGTTGCTGCTTCGCGGAAATCGCTGTGCCGCGCGTGGTCTTCGCAGAGGTTTTTGCAGTCTTCGCGCTGCTCGCGGTCTTCTGTGCCGTGGCGGATTTGCGCATGCTCTTGGCGACGCGGCCGGCTTCCGCGTTCGCGATGTTGAGAATGAAGCGGAGGTTCTGCGACTGCTTGGTCTCGAGGCCGCGGGCGGCTTCGACAGCCTTGCCGAGGCATTGAACGATCGATTCGATTCCAGAAGAAGACATGTTAGCCATTTTCTTTGCTTCCATTACAAAACTGGCCGGATTGGCCGCATCCTAGATAACAATCCATAGTTGCTTCCGATTTAAGCCGGTATCTCAAATTGAAGCAGCTGCTTGTTTTGGCAGGGAGTTTTCCTGGAAATCCGGGAAAATGGGGGGCGAACCGGCGCCGGCGGGCCTAAAAACCCGCTCAGAGCCGGCTCAAAAGCCCGGCCTTCTTGTCCGCGAACTCTTCCTCCGTGATAAGGCCTTTCTCTTTCAGTGCGCCAAGCTGTTCGATCAGCGCCAGAACCGCGCTGGCGACCTCCGTGGCGGGCATTTGAGCCGGCCCGGCCCCGGAGGCGGCGGCGTTGGCTTCGGGCGCTGCTGGGGCCTCCCGCGTCATTCCGTGGACGCGCGGGAAGCTACCCAAGCGCACCGGGCCGCGATTGCTGGCGAAAGTCAGGGGCGCGCCCTCGCCGGCCTGCGGCGCCAGCCCCTCGATGTTGAAGCCGGTGGTGTCGTAGACTTCGATGCGGCCGTCCGCATCGACAGCAAGCCGCCGGATTTGCGCAAAATAGGCGTAGCGGGCGGACTGCCGCGAGCCAGTAAGGCTGGGCTCGCCAAGCTCCGTGGGCCACCAAGCCTCGGACGCGGGCCATTGGCCACCTGGCATGAACAGGTTCGCCTGTGCCGCCATCAGGTTCGACAGTTCGCCGCAAAGGCTGTCCACCGTGGCCTTCATCGAGCTGGCGCCCATGTCCCCCATCATGGGCATGGCGCCGCGCATCCATTCGCCGCTGCCGCCGAACTCGGGCACGTTGAATTTCGCCATCGAGCCGCCGCCCCGCGCCACCGCGTCGAGCATCATCCGCACGGCATCGGCGCCGATCTTGTACTGCGCCGCGAGCGTTTCGACGATCTTTTCGCCTTCCGGCGTAAGCTTGGTCATGATCCGCGCCTCCCAATTGCTTGTTTTTTCCAGACTATGACTCCGCGCCCGGAATGCAACCGGATGTTCGGAGAAAGCGCCGGCCGGCGCGCGCGGCGGATGCCGGGATATGGTTTCCTGTCCGTTACCACGATGCGCCCATTTCAGCTTGGCGGGGGTGAATTCCGATCTTGAATAAATATAGCACAGGCGCGTTACGGAAGGCTTAAGGCCGGGGGTGGAGGGGTAAGACATTGAAGTATAATGGATACGATCCCAACGCTGGGTGGCGAAAAGGCGCATTGCCAGGGTTGATTTAGGTTAACAGGCAAGTTGCGTTTATATTTAACGGATGTTTTGAAACGTGGAAAGCGGGCAAAAGCGTGGAAAAATTCGCGGAAATACGGGTGAAATACGCATGTTGCCGTGGCGTTTACCATGCGCACATTAAACATAACACGGTTGATATTGTGTTATAGGGGAAGGATGTGGCTCTGGCGCCGGCGGCGTGGAAAAGGCCCCCTCACCCGGCCGCTTCGCGGCCACCCTCTCCCGCGAGGGGAGAGGGTACGTGCCCGCCGGGAAGGCGTCCCCCTCTCCCCATCCGCATCCGCTCGCGGATGCGGTAGCCCAAAGATGCAAGCTCACCAAGGCGAGCTTGCTGGGAGAGGGGACAGGGGTGAGGGGGAAGCAGCAAGCACCGAGCCGAACGCTTCCACGCTTGCCCGCGCGCCGGCGGTGCAGTTACATAGGAGCATATTGCGGCGGCTTCTTCGCGCGGGGATTCCATGTCCGGCAAGATTTTCCTGAGCTACAGGCGCGACGACTCGCGCTGGCCCACACTGAGCCTCTTCAACCTCCTGGCGCAGACCTTCCCGCGCGAGCGGCTGTTCATGGACGTGGAGGGCTATATCAGGCCCGGCGACGATTTCGTCGAGGTGCTGGAGGAGCAGGTCTCGGCTTGCGAGGTCATGGTGACGGTGATCGGATCGCACTGGCTGGCGCTGGCGGGCAAGGACGGCAGGCCGCGCATTCACGATCCGCGCGACTTCGTGCATATCGAGATCGCAACGGCGCTGCGGCGCAAGATCCGCGTCATCCCGGCGCTGGTCGACGGCGCGCATATGCCCGGCGAAAGCGAGCTGCCGGAACCGCTCAAGGGGCTGACGCGGCGGCAGGCGATCCGGCTCAGCCACGAGCGCTTCGCGGCGGATGGAGGCGGGCTGGTCAAGGCGTTGCAGGAGGTCTTGGGCGGGGGCGCGAAACCGGCGCAAGCGGCCGCTGGCGGCGATGCGGCGGCGAATGCGCGCTCAAGCAGCCCGGAGGGCGGTAGCGCCCATAAGGTGCGGCCCGGCTCGGGCGAGGGCTTCCGCGATGTAGCCGCGCCGTGGTGCCCCGAGATGGTGGTGGCGCCGGCGGGCTCGTTCACGATGGGCACGGCGCAGGCGGAGATCGACAAGCTCTGCAAGGAATACAAGGACTGGGCGGAGTACATTAAGCGGGAAGCGCCGCAGCACAAGGTGACGATTGCCAAGCCCTTCGCGGTTGGCCGCTTTGCGGTGACGCGCGGCGAGTTCTCGGCTTTCGTCAATGAGACGGGCTACAGCGTGCCCGATGAAGCTTACACCTGGGAAGGCGGCAAATGGAAGCTGCGCAAGGGCCGCTCGTTCCGCAATCCGGGCTTTACCCAGGACGATAGCCATCCGGTGGTGTGCGTGAATTGGGACGATGCCAAGGCTTATGTCAAATGGCTAAGCGGCAAGACCGGCAAGGACTACCGGCTGCTCTCTGAAGGCGAATGGGAATATGCCTGCCGGGCGGGAACGCAGACGCCGTTCTGGTGGGGATCTTCGATCTCGACGGAGCAGGCCAATTATGACGGGAACTACACCTTCGGTGGCGGCAAGAAGGGCGAGTACCGGCAGAGAACCGTTCCTGCGAAATCGTTCCAGCCGAACCCTTGGGGGCTCTATCAGGTTCATGGCAATGTCTGGGAATGGTGCGAGGATTGCTGGAACGATAATTACAACGGTGCTCCAGGCGACGGGCAGGCTTCCGCAACTGGAAATAGTGGTGTCCAGGTCCTTCGCGGCGGTTCGTGGGGCTACGGACCGCAGATCCTCCGCGCGGCCTACCGCGACGGGGACGACGCCTCGTACCGCAGCAACGATGCCGGTTTCCGTCTTGCCAGGACCTTTTAGTGTCTTCCCTCCTACCCACGCCATGTTATGAGGCAATGACGGTAGCCGGGCACACGGCCCAAGGCGGTTCGCCAGAGGCGAAGCCTCCTGGCGGCTACGGGATCGGGTCAACTTCAAACGCCGGTCTAACTTGCCGCGTGCAGCCCACTCCGCATTTTGCTATCGTTGGGGATGTACAAGGAGCCGCTCATGAGCGAACGCATCAGACATTTGAGCCTTGAAGCGCGCAAGCTGACGCCCGCCGAGCGTGCGGAGCTGATCGACAATCTGCTTGCGAGCCTTGACGAGCCGGATGCCCGCATCGACGCAGTCTGGGCGGAGGAGGCCGAACGGCGTTTGCAACTCGTCGATAGCGGCGAGATGCCGACCCGCGATGCTGCGGAAGTCATGGCGGAGCTTCGCCGGCGGCAGCACAGCCAATGAAGGTCCGGTATGCGCGGGCTGCCGAGGCGGATTTAGCTGCGGCGGTGGCGTATTACGATGGGCAGGCCCCCGGCTTGACCGGCCGTTTTCTCGATGAGGTGGACAGCGCTCTGGCGCGCATTGCGGGCTTCCCGCACGCTTGGCAGAAATTAAGCGCCAACACGCGCAGATGCCGGCTGCACCGCTTTCCGTACGGGTTGATTTACCGGGTAAAGGATGACAGAGCGGTTATCGTTGCCGTTGCGCACTTGCACAGCGAACCCGGCCAATGGCTGAAGCGCGGTGAAGATTGAGACGGCCCGGCTACGAACCCCACTTCCTCCAAAGCGCTGCCAACTCCTCATCACTCGCGAATTCGCTGCGCTACTCGAAGCTTGGCGGTTCGCGCACCGGCTCCCTTGGCGATATTTCAAGCTCGAAGCCGCCGAGCGGCTCAACAATGCCGCGGATCGCCGCGTAGAGGTTCGTTGCGTGCGGCCCGGCCTCGCGTCGCCCAAGCGCCTCGCGCAAAATGTCCCGTGCCTCGGCCTCCACGCTTTTGCTGTGCTTGGCGGCGCGCACCTGAAGGCGATGTTTCAGCGCATCGTCGACTGAGGTGGCCGGAAAACAGCGCGCGGTAGATAAGCTTCACGCCACTTAGACGGGTTTCCAAGACGCGCATTGTGTCTCCCAAGCAACAGCAGATCGGCTGCCAATAGCGCTGAGATAGCCGCCCACGATCAGGCTTGCAATACCCAAGTATTTGATGTAGCCGACTCGCTTCACGCAGAAAGTGAATGAGTTCGGCAATGAAGGGTATAATACTCGCGGGTGGCTCGGGGACGCGGCTTTACCCTACCACGATGGTGGTCTCGAAGCAGCTGCTCCCGGTCTTCGACAAGCCGATGATCTATTATCCGCTAAGCACGCTCATGCTTGCGGGAATAAGGGACATTCTGCTGATTTCGACGCCGAGAGACCTGCCCTTATTTCAACAGTTGCTGGAAGATGGCTCCCACTTCGGGCTCAACTTAACTTACGCCGAACAGCCCCATCCGGGTGGTCTCGCTCAAGCGTTCCTCATCGGAAAACGCTTCATAGCGGACGATGCGGTCTGCCTTATTCTGGGAGACAATATCTTCTATGGGCACGGGCTTCCCGAGGTTCTATTGCGCGCTGCTTCGCACGGGAAGGGCGCGACCGTATTCGGCTACCAAG
>PMBZ01000221.1:5927-8941 GCA_003153975.1 Hyphomicrobiales bacterium | reverse complement strand
GCCGTGCTCGGCAGCCTCGACATCGTGTTCGGCGAGATCGACAGGTAACGGCAGTCTGCTTCGGGGCCGGTTGAACCGGCCCTTTTAATGTCCGCCCCAGGCGCGGGGAAATGCAATGCCAGTCTTATATTGGCCCCCCATATCGCAAGAGGGTTGCGCGGAACTCGAAGGACTTCTGGGTTTTGCTTTACCCAGCGATTACAAGGCCTTCCTGCGCCAATGGAACGGCCTGTTCGTTGACTTGCCGGATTGGGTGAACCTGCCCTTCACCAAAGTGGACGACGGCTGGATCGCCTTCACCTTCCTGTTCGGCTTCCGAGTCCCCAACAGAAACCAGGACATCGAGGAGCACACCTCTTACCTCAAGGATGAGCTGGCTCATATTGGCGATGTCGCCGTCATTGGAGAGGACGGAGGCACCAATTACTTCGTTCTGATGGGCAGCCCGGATTCAGGCAAGGTATACTATTGGGACCGGACGCATCTGCATCACGGTGCCGCCGTTCTGGAGGCTGACATTCCGGAAAAGAACGAGTGCGGCAACCTCTATCTGGTTGCCAATACATTTGGCGAGTTTTGGAGACTCGTATCTGGACATTTGCAGGGCTTTGACTTCAAACAAAGGGAAGCTTAGTTTTTGCCAGACCGGCTTCCGTCCGCCTTACAATCCTTGTTGAGGGAGGGGAGGCGATGCGGCCGCGAGTTTCCAGCCGGCACGCGGCGCGGGCTAGAAATCGGAGACGATGCCCTTCTTCTCCCAGTCGCCGTAGCGCGTGGGCTCGGGGCCCTTGCGATGGCCCACCTCCTTGGGCAGCGGCGGCTTTTCCTCCGCCTGCCTGCGCGCCTCGGCCTCGGCTAGCGCGCGGCTAGCCGCCTGCTTCCGCCGCCGCTCGATCTCCGCTTCGCTCAAACCCGTCATTTCCTGTCCTCAAACCCACGGCTTGGCACCCTTCAGCCCCGCGCCTGCTCCAACACGGAAATGACGGCAAGATAGAGGCTTGCGGTGTCCGCCGCCCATGTCGTTTCAGAATTCGCCACGCCGTACCTGCTTCAAGGTGAAATAGACACTTTCAGCGTCAAGCCGGTAATCGAGCCCTTAGGCTTTCACCAAGCCAGTCTGGCGCTCGATAATGGCGAGACGCCCCTCGACGATGGCATTGAACCGGGCGCCGTGGTTCTGCTGCCCCTCTGCAAGCTCTTCGAGGACGCCGAGCATCCGGCCCTGATCCGCTCGCATCGTTGCGAATTCCCCCCGAAACTCGCCGATGGCTCCCGCGACTTCGGTACGGAAAGATGCCTGTTCGTCGCGAATTTCGCGAAGCAGGCGAAGAGCGTGATTTTCAGGTTCATCGGCCATAGCGCTATTCTTCCCCCAGCGGCAGCCCAATTGCAAGCTCACGATATCCGGCTGCCGGCGGCACTCGATATGGCCGGATCGCGCGGCAAACCTCAAGCCTGCTGCGGCGCCGCCGGCGGAGCGGGCATCTGTGCCTCAGCCGCCGCCTCCCCCTTCTCCCTCGGCCCGCACACCGCGCGGGCGAAGGCCTCGCACCCCTCGCGGAAGCGCGCCATCCCCAGCACCACCGCCTCGCCGCGCCGCAACCTCTTATCCAGCGCGGCCATGGTTTTGGCGAGCCCCGGATCGTCATCCCTGAGCCAGATCGGGAAGACGCGGGCGTAGATCGCCAGCAGGCCCTTGACGCGCAGGAGCCCGCGCAGGCCCTCGCCATTGATGCCTGCGGCGTTGAGCATCCAATATTGCGATTTGAGCGAGGGGAAAGCTTGCGCCAGCGCTTCGCCGGGGCTGCGACCCAGATCGCAGGCGATGCGGCGCAGCGCGGCCTTATAGGGCTGAAGCGCCTCGAAACGGCTCAAGACCACGTCGAACAGCCGGTCGCGGGGGGGATCGGCGGTTGGGGCGGCGAATTTCGCGAGCACGGCTTCGTCCACCGCGGCCGTGAAGGCGGCGAGGATCTGCGCCTTGCATTTGAATTCGCGGGCCAGCTCCGCCAGCGGCACCTGGGCTTCGGCCGCGATGTCGCCAAGGCTCAGCTCGCGCCAGCCGCGCGCCTCCGCAAGCCGCAACGCAGCGGCGATGATTTTGTCGCGAGGGGTTCCACTGTCGAACATGGCCGCGCTCCTGTCTGGTTACTTTGGTGCTTTATATGCGGTGATCGCAGCGACCGTTCAACCTCGGAGCCCAACGTATTTCGCCTTGACGGGGCCACGGCCGAGCGCGGTCATGAGCCGCTCCAGCGCGCTGTCGTGGACGCCCAGCGCCCGCAAATGCTCGACGGTATTGACGACATAGTCGATGTTCCGGCCGGAGCCGCCAACGCTCTTGCGCACGATCCGCGCCTGCCGCTCGACGGGCAAGGCGCCCGCATATTGCCGGTGGCCGCGGTCCACCAGGAAGCACAGCGCTTCGGCATGGCTGCCGCCGGCCAGTCTCACGGGCTTCATCACGGCGGAATAGGCGTGGGTGATGTTCTCGCGCCGGTGCAGGTAGGCTCGCGTATGCTTCACAAGTGCGGCCGGCACGCGGAACGCCATCCCCTCGCAGCACCCGCCCTTGTCGAGGCCCAGCACGAGCCCTGGCGCGCTTGGCCTTCCCCGGTGCATGATCGAATAGAGGCACAGCGCCCGGTGCGCGCCTTCGAGGAGTGCCAGCGCCGCCTCCTCGTAATGGAAATCCGGCCGCCACATCAGCGAACCGTATGCGAAAACCCAGAGGCCCACGTCTTCTACGCCGTCTTCTTCCGTTCTGGCTTGGCCCCGGCGGCCTTGCGGCCGAAGTCTGGCGCTTCCGTGTCCTGGTGCGCGTCGACGATGCCGCGGCGTATGGCGCGCGTGCGCGTGAACAGGTCGAACAGCCTGTCGCCGTCGCCCCAGCGGATCGCCTTTTGCAGGCTCGCCAGATCCTCGGTGAAGCGGCCCAGGATTTCCAGCACCGCCTCCTTGTTGTTCAGGAAGATGTCGCGCCACATGGTCGGGTCGGAGGCCGCGATGCGGGT
>PMBZ01000221.1:0-5872 GCA_003153975.1 Hyphomicrobiales bacterium | reverse complement strand
CGGCCGTCGAACAGCTCGGCGAAGCCCGATTCCGGCCCGGAAAACTCGGTGCCGGCAATGGGGTGGCCGGGGATGAAATGCACGCCTTCCGGCACGTGCTGGGCCACGTCGCGCACCACGGCGGTCTTGACCGAGCCCGCGTCGGTGAGGATCGCGCCGGGCGCCAGATGAGCCGCGATTTCGGCCGCGAGCGCCCCGAAGCTGCCGACCGGCGTGCACAGGATCGCCAGATCCGCGCCCCGGACGGCATCGGCGGCATGCTCGTATACCTCGTCGGCAAGGCCGAGCCGGCGCACGGTTTCGCGCGTCGCCGCCGTGCGCGCGGCCGCGGTAATCCGGCCCGCAAGGCCTGCCCGCCGCGCCGCGTGGGCGATGGAGGAGCCGATCAGGCCGATGCCGATCAGCGCAATTTTCTCAAACATGGGCTTCGTCATGGGGAAGCTTGTTAGCGCGCCGTGCGCGCGCGCGCCAGATCTATCGTGTCCTGAATCCTATAAGCCGCACGTACTCCCTGTAACGGGGATCGCGCCGCATATGCCCATGGTTCGCTTCATCGGCATGGCACCTGACACACAAGACTTCGAGGTTGGATTCATCCCGGTTGCGCCGGTTTCCGTCCTTGTGATGAACGTCCAGGAGCCTCCGGTGCCAATTGAAGTCCTGCCCGCATTTGCCGCATCTCCAGCTGGCCTTGCGGCGGATACGCTCGCTTTCGGCGGCCCACTTTCCAGGGTAGACATTCACTTCGCTGCTATCCGCGAAATCCCCCGGCAACCAGGAATACAATGCCATCGGATAGCGTTCGAAGAAGATTCCAGGCGAAAAATTGCGAACGATGGCATATCTCTGGGCTTGAGAAAGCGTGCTTTTATACCCGCAAAGCCCCAGCATTTCCAGGCAATGCCTGCACACGGGAAGCTGCCTGGTTTCCGATCTGGCGTGGCGATCCTTGATATAGTTTACCTTGAACGTGCCCGTAATCTCGGTGGATACGACATATCTCTCAAACGCGCATTGTTCGCACATTTGCCGCATTACCTGGCAATATGCCAGATGATAACGCGGCTCGGCCGCGCTAAGGCCCATGTCGTGTACGTCTCTGATGTATATTAATACGCGGCACTTTTTGTATGCCATCGTATTGTCCGTATGGATCGAAAGCTTTCCGATATCGACGTCGATACCGTCACTTCTTAAGGCGCGTTTTTCGCTGTAACTCAGTTCGGAATCCGTTGCCCGTTCCGGAAACAGCGCGACATATCCGGCCGGGATACCCATCTTGCGGCGAAGATCGAGGAACCGCTCGTCCCTGGCGAAATCCGGTAGTTTCATTTTTGCGCTTCCCGGAGAATTTCCCCAATACGTGCCTCCGCATTGGTGCGGACCCGGAATTCCACCCTTTGCGAGGCCCCCCGATCCTCCGTTCCTTCCGAGGTAAACCGCAAGCGGGAGAATGCGAGCCCGTTCGCCGTGACTTTTGAAATCAACCAGGATTTGTAAGTATTCAGAGATGGGAGCAATATCGCATATTCCAGCACGCTACGGGTTCTGCCCTGCGATAGCTCCATGTTACGGAAATAAGCGGCATCCGTCCCCGAAATCGCGGCCCACATCGTCGATGTGTGCCCTTCGATGCGAATTTCCTCGACGGATTCGCGATATTTCTGGCTTGCCAAAATGCGGGCGTATCTGGGAAAGAAATCTTCCAATACCTGTGCGAAGGCCGGCTTGAGCGTCGATTTCCCCGTGTCGAAGAGAACGTCCGGCTCCTCGAAACGAATTGCCAGGTCTCTGTCGAGCGAGGCTCGCCAGCGCGGCAGATCGTCCCTGAATTCGACACTGAAATCGTTGTATAGCTGCTCTTTAAGATCGCCATATAATACAGCGACCGTTTTCATCCGTTGCGCTTGGTTCTCGGCCTCGACCCTGAGCCTCTGGATCTCGGCCTTCTCGTTCTCCACCTTCAGCATGAATACGATGGCAACCAGCATGAACATCATCATGAGCCCGGTCATGAGATCGCTGAGCGGAATCCAATGCTCGTCTTGATGCCCTTTTTTTACGCTCGATGAAAGAAGTCTATGCATTTACGCGCCCGGCAATGCTAACTATTTCCTGCAGCTGCTCCACGAGCGGCTCGTAATCTTTTACGAATTTTTCTGAAAGCGCGGCCAGGTGCTTGCCCAGACTGTTGAGCGACATATCCAGGGCTTCTTCCAAGGACTTGTTAAGCGTCTCCGCCTGCTGTTTCGTATGCGCGACGGTCAAGGAGAGCACCCTGTTCTGCTCCTCGTTGGCAACCTTAAGCTCCTCCGCGGCCGTCTTTACGGCTTCCCCGATCTTGCTTGAATTTTGCTCGACCGCCGCCGCGAGCTGCGATGTAAGCTCCGTCACCTTCCGTTCTACATCCGGAAGGCTTCCCGACGCGGAGCGAAGCAACTCCGCCAGGGCTTGGCATGTCTCCGCCAGCCTTTTTTCTCCCTCCGTGAGTGCGGCGAGCAGCGTCCCCATATCGGCCGCGACCTGTGCGAACGCCGACGACTTTTCCACAAACTTCGAGTAATCGGCGGTAATTCCGGCGCTGCAGCGCACGACTTCCTGAAGCCGCTGCGTGGTGCTTTCAACGTGGTCCTTGTACCGCTCCTGCCATACGGCGAGCTTATGCACGGCCGCATTCAACTCTTTAAAATTCTCGCCGAATTGCCCGGTAAGGTTCGTGTTGAAATCCCGGATGGTTTCCTGGAGCGCTTCCACCAGCGCGCGCGTCCCCAGCTCCGAAAGCCTGTGCAGGGCCGCTATCTGGGCATCTTTCAACGCATCGAGGCGCTCATTGCTGTCCTGCCTTGCAAGCTTCAACTGAGAAGCAAGAGATACGGGCTTTTCGCCAACGAGCGCGTCTTCGATAGCGGCCAGACGCAGCACGATATCCTCGGCGCTAACCGGACCCGCGGCATGGGCGGCGCTGCTGCCAAGGTCTATAATAAGGTAACGGAACTTCAGGAGCAGGGCGCCGCCAACGCCGAAGACGGATGCCCAGAAGGCGGTCTTCAGGCCGTTCAGAAGCTCCGGCAGGCTCGTCGCAACCTGCTCAGGATTGAAATCCTTGAGGCCAACCGCGATCCCAACGAATGTCGCGAAAATTCCGCACGTCGTCAGGATGGTGGGAGCGTAAGCGGCGGTTTTCGCCGCGTTGCCGAACAAAAAGTAAACGAACAGGAGGGCGATGCACACGATCGCCCCTTGTGTCAGCTGCGGCAAATCGGACAGGAAGAGCATTGGAGTTTTTCCAATTCATTAAAAGTGCTCTTCCTGCGTGTACCCCAAAGACCCTTATCCCGTCAACGCTGTGCAAATTCGCGCAAAGCCTCAAGCACGGCACGGTTCTCGCCTTCGAGGCCGATGGTCATGCGCAGCGCGTGAGGCAGCTTGTAGGAGCCAAGCTGGCGCAGGATGATGCGCTTCGAGACCAGGAAATCGTCGGCGTCCTGCGCGGTGCGGCCGGGCTCCGCGCCGAACGGGATCAGCACGAAATTCGCGTGGGCTTCGGGAACATCGTAGCCCATCCCGCGCAACTCCTGCGTAACCCGGATGCGCCATTCCGCGTTGTGCGCCTTGGCCCGTGCGATGTGCTCCATGTCGCCGAGCGCCGCCACCGCCGCGGCCATCGACGGCCCCGCCAGATTGAACGGACTGCGGATCTGGTTCATCGCCTGCGCGATCGCGGCCGGCGCATAGGCCCAGCCGACGCGCGCCGCCGCCAGCCCGAAAATCTTCGAGAAGGTGCGGGTCATGATGGTATTTTCGCCCGCCGCCACCAGCTCGAAGCCGGGCTCGTAGCCGTTGCTGTTCACATATTCGGCGTAGGCCGCGTCGAGCACGAGCAGGATGTTGTCCGGCAGCGCGTTCCTGAGCAGCCGCACCTCATCGGCCGAAAGCAAGGTGCCGGTGGGGTTGTTCGGGTTGGCGATGAAGACGGCGCGGGTGCGCGGCGTAACACGGTTCAAGATCGCGGTCACGTCGGCCGTGAGGTTCCGCTCGGGCGCAACCACGGGCGTGGCGCCCGCCGCCAGGATCGCGATGCGGTACACCAGGAAGCCGTGCTCGGTGTAGATCGCCTCGTCGCCGGGGCCGAGATAGGCCTGCGCCAGGATATGGAACAGCTCGTCGGAGCCGTTGCCGCAAACGATGCACGCCGGATCGAGCCCATGCGCCTTGGCCAGCGTCTCGCGCAAGTGCGTATGCGCGCCGTCGGGATAGCGGTCGAGCTGCGCCGCCGCGTCGCGATAAGCATGAACCGCCAGCGGGGACGGCCCCAGCGGCGTTTCGTTCGACGACAGTTTGATAACCGGCCCTGTGCCCTTGAGCTTCGACCGCCCCGGAACGTAGGGGTCGACCGCAAGCACGCCTGGCCTAGGCCTTGGAGCCTCTCCGCGCAACTCTATCTCCATGGAACTGAAATGACGGCTGGCACATATAGCCCCAACCGGGCGCGGGCGGCAATACGATGTTCGGCCGCCCTTCCCTGGCTGCCGTGCCCGCGCCCGCGGCTATCCATGTATTCATTTGCGCAAACCCTCTGTTAACCGCAAATCGCCGCGTTTTCGCAAAATTTCGTCCGCATACCCTGCGTTTTCTTAATGCGCCAATATAGAGCAAAGCGCCTTTCCAAAGCTTTAAGCGGTTCCACATCGTTGAAATAACTGCACAAATTACACTTTGAAGGCGGCCTGCTTTAGAGGAAATGCACCGGGTTATAGTTAATTTCGAATCCGCAAATATATTTAACGGGATCTTTGAAACGCAGGAATCGACCCAAAATCGAAAAAAATTCGCAAAAATGCGCCTCCGGGAAACATCGCCGTCCAGCGTTTACCACGCCGGCATTATACATAAACCGTGCTTTTCTTGCCTAGAGCCACGGGCTTTCCGACTCCACTAGCACCAAAGCTAGCCACAAGGAGTCGCCCTTTGAACAGCGCCACAATCGCCGGAATTCGCGCCGCTAGCCTACGAGCCGAGAAGCTTAAAGCGTCAGCCGCGCCGGTCACTTCATCGCAACCTTTCGTTGTCACAATCTTAAGCAGTGCAAGCTTGGCGTGCCTTGCCTTTGCGCTCGCCCTGGCACTTGTGAAGTAAGCGAGTAACCATCATGGACACATTCACACAAGCCTATGTCGAGGCCGCTTTGTGGAGCACAACCGGCGATAATGACCGGCCGCTTGATGCAGACATTTCGGCCGACGACTTAGCGCCGGAAGCTCTAGCCAAGATCGAATCGGATTGCGCCGCATTCCAGGAACACCCCGCGTTTCAGGCTGCACTAGAGGCTGAGGCTTGCACGGGCTGTTCTGCCGAAGCATACGCGGGGCATGATTTTTGGCTTACCCGATGCAGGCACGGCGCGGGGTTTTGGGACACCGGAAGGTGGAACGAGCCGCACGCAAGCAAGCTAACCGATATCGCGCACGGTTTCGGGGAAGCCGATCTGTACGTGGGAGACGATGGCAGGTTGTATTTGTGAGGAGTCAAACCATGCGCACGGAATGCGAAGAAATCGCCGAAGGATTGCCGATTATGCCAGAGATGCGGGGCCGCTGCATTACGCAAGATGAAGCACGGCGGATCGTTATCAAGCTTAATCCGTCCTGGCAGCATGGCGCGGAAAGCTTCCAAGTCATAGAGAACACTGCCATGGCTTATGCAATACGCCACAATACCAGCCTGCGAGACAAGCGGAAAGTGTAGTAACTACCATGCGCACATATATCGGTGCATCCTATCGCGTCTCTAAGAATGTCCGCATAGGCGCGGCTATACCCGTGCAATTCGAGGCGCTGAAACACTTCGTACAGGTCTTGGCGTGGCTGTGGCT
>PMBZ01000190.1 GCA_003153975.1 Hyphomicrobiales bacterium | reverse complement strand
GCCCCAGGACGGCATCCACAGGATGACCGAAAGGGTCATGCCAAGCGTTTGCGCCCAGTCCGGCAGAGCGGTGTAGTGCAGATGATGCGGGCCAGCCCAGATATAGGTGAAGACCAGCGCCCAGAAGTGCACGATGGACAGGCGGTAGGAGTAAACCGGCCGTTCCGCGCGCTTCGGCACGAAGTAGTACATCATGCCCAGGAACGCGGCGGTCAGGAAGAAGCCCACTGCGTTGTGGCCGTACCACCACTGCGTCATGGCATCCTGAACGCCCGAGAATGCGCTGTAGCTCTTCGTCCCGAGGAACGAGACCGGGATGGCCATGTTGTTCCCAAGGTGCAGCATCGCAATCGTGACGATGAAGGCCAGGTAGAACCAGTTCGCCACATAGATGTGCGATTCCTTGCGCTTCATCAGAGTGCCAAGGAACATGACGAGGTAGGCGACCCAGACGATCGTGATCCAGATGTCGACGTACCATTCCGGCTCAGCGTATTCCCTTGCCTGAGTGACGCCGAGAACGTAGCCGGAGGCGGCCATGACAAGCATAACCTGCCAGCCCCAGAACACGAACCAGGGCAGCCAACGGCCGAAGAGGCGCGTTCTGTTGGTGCGCTGGACGATGTAGAAGGACGTTGCCAGCAGCGCGCTACCGCCGAAGGCGAAGATCACCGCTGAGGTGTGCAGGACGCGAAGCCGGCCGAAGGTCGTCCACGGCAAGTCGAGGTTCAGCACAGGGAAGGCAAGCTGCCACGCGATCAAATCCCCAACCAGGAACCCGACGACGCCCCAAAAGACGGTTGCGATCGTGGCGTATTTCACGACGTTGTCGGAATACGCTTTAAGATCCATTGTTTCAGTGCTGCTGAATGCTTTGCCAGCCATGAAAATGGCACCCAGCGCAGCGAATGCGGCAAAAACGATGCCGTGGAATTGCATCACCGGATCCGGTGATCGTAATGCGACGAATGTTCCGAGGGCTATACCCCCGAGGGTGACGAGCAACGCCACCCAATCGAAGAGAGCGGCGCCCCCCCCTTTTCTGCTCGCGACTTCCATTGATATTCTCCCGTTATCGAAACCGGCAGCCGGGGCCGGCCGCATTCCATTGCCGGGACCAAAGCACACGGCCTGACCTGGGCCATGTTGATCTTGATCAACTCCGGAAGCGGGACTCCCCGGCGTGACCGTAGCGACCCATTCGATTATGAAGAAGGGGCCGCGTTGTCGCATGAGGGGCTGTCACCGGGTAAAATTGACGCGCATCCTTGATTTGGATCAAGGTGTGGGGTGCCACCCAGGTCATGCTGCCCCCCGGAGAAATGGTTAATCCAAGCAGGCGGCGACGGGAACGGTGGGAAAATTCAAGGAGCACGCGGGCAGTCTCCAGCCCTTGGGGCAGGCATTCCTTGTCATGCTGGAGCGCGACCATCGGCGCCTTATGCGTCTTTGTGCCGCGCTTGAAAAATTGGCTGACGAACTCCCCGCTAGCTGCCTCAGTACCAGAACCGCCCGCCTGATCGCGTTCATGGACAAGGCCTACGACAAGCACATATTCCTGCAGGAGAAGTGTCTTTTCCCGCTTGTCCGGAGCATTGCCGGCGCAAAAGCGGTGATCGAACCCGTTCTCGCTCAGCTCGAATACGAGCACGCCTCGGACCACGGCTCGGTGCATGAGATCATGTCGGCGTTTCTCAACGGCTGCTCCAGCCAGACGAATTCCGATGCTTGCGTCCTTGGCTTCTCGCTGCGGTCTTTCTTCGAAAATTGCCGCCGGCATCTGGCCTGGGAAACGAGCATCCTTCATCCGATCGCGCACGATCTTCTGATGGACGGTACGGCGGCGGCCCATCATGGCGCGCTGCTGCGCATGTCCCTTGGCCTTGGCGGCTAGGGAGAGTCCGGGGACTGCCCGGCGATGCCTGGAACGGAGGGCGCAACCCCTCACCCTGTCCCTCTCCCTCTGGGAGAGGGAACGCCCTCTCAACGGCTGCGACGGGACTCCCTCTCCCATGGGGAGAGGGCTGGGGTGAGGGGTTGTGCCCCTTGAATAGGCAGCAACCTCGCATCCGGCTATGCGGGCGAAGCCTCGTACGCCGCCTGCTGCAGGGCGCGGATATCGGGGATGACGATTTCGCGGTAGTTGACGAGTTCGATGACGCCCTTCGTCTTGAGCCGCGTCATCTGGCGGCTCACCGTTTCGATGGTAAGCCCCAGGCAGTCTGAAATCTCCGCCCGCGACAGCGGCAATTGAAAGCGGACGCCGCCAGGATTTTCCGTGTGCAGGCAATCCATGTTAGGCACACGCTTGGCGATCATGAGCAGAAAGCTCGCGACGCGCTCTTCCGCTCTTTTGCGCGCAAGCAGAAGCATCCATTCCTGGCAGGCATCGAGTTCCGAAAGCGTGAACTGAAAAAGCCGGTGCTCAAGCCCCGGATGGTCCGGCAGCAGCTTCTCGAAACCGGCCGCGGGAAAGATGCAAAGCTCGACATCCGTGGCAGCCTCGGCGAAATAGGGATTGTCTCTCCGGAAGGCGCGGCCGAGAAAATCCGACGCGAAAAGCAGGCCGATGATGTGCTGCCGGCCGTCGTCGAGCGTTTTTGTGAGCTTCACGACGCCGGAAACGATGTTGGCGAATATGGTGTGGGCCTCGCCTTCGCCCAGGATCGTCTGCCCCGCCGGAACCGAGCGCCGCCTCGACAGGCGGTTCAGAGCGCTGATCTCGTCCGCGCAGAGCGCCGCGCAGATGGCTTTGTGCCGGATGGCGCAGGTGCCGCAGCGCGTTGGGCTCTCGACGTAGGACAAAGACAACTCCTCACACACAGCCGCGGCCGTGGCGGACCGGCGGGCCATGTCCGTATGTTAACAGCAGAACGCCGGGGATGAGAAGTGAACTTTGATCTGGGTCAAAGGGGGGGCATTCGGAGGGGTTGGTAAACTCCCGCCGGTTTAGCGTGTCCTGCCGGGGAAGGAGCGGCCAAGCTGCTTCACTCGACGCGGTGGCAGCAATTTCGCGGCCGGCATCCCGTCACGGCGTTGAGGCCATGAAGGGGACGCCAACGGCGGCGAAATTGCCAGGCCCAGCTTTTACCAGCCAGACCTTGCATCACAGCCCTTCGAACAGCGCCGTCGACAAATAGCGCTCGGCGAAGGAGGCAACGATAATCACGATGTTCTTGCCCTCGTTTTCCGGGCGGGAACCGATTTCGATTCCCGCGGCGATCGTCGCGCCGGAAGAAATGCCAACCGGAATGCCTTCCAGCCGCGCTACTTGGCGGGCCATCTCGATGGCGCTCTGGCTGTGCACCGCCACAACCTCGTCGATCACGTCGCGGTCGAGCACCGGCGGGAAAAAGCCCGTGCCGATGCCCTGAATTCTATGAACCCCCGGACGGCCGCCCGAAAGCACAGCAGACTCCGCGGGCTCGACCGCGATCATTCGTACTCCCGGTTTGCGCGGCTTGAGCGCCCAGCCTATGCCGGTGAGGGTGCCGCCCGTGCCCACGCCGCAGACCACCATGTCCACGGCGCCGTCGGTGTCGTTCCAGATTTCCTCGCCGGTCGTGCGCCGGTGGATCTCGGGATTGGCGGGGTTGTCGAACTGCTGGGGCATGACGGAGTAAGGTATCGTCGTAAGAAGCTCCTCCGCTTTGAGGATCGTGCCCCTCATGCCTTGCGCGGCCGGGGTCAAGACGACTTTGGCGCCGAGCAGCGCGAGCATCTTCCGGCGCTCGATGGACATATTCTCAGGCATCACCAGGATCAGCCGGTAGCCAAGTGCGGCGGCCACGAAGGCCAGCGCGATNNCCGGTGTTGCCCGAGGTGGGCTCGATCAGAACGCTCTTGCCGGGCTGGATCCTGCCTTCCTGTTCCATCGTCTCGATCATGTACAGGCCGATTCGGTCCTTGACGCTGGCGATGGGGTTAAAAAATTCGAGCTTCGCGAGCAGATTGGCTCCAACCCGGTATAGGCGGGCGAGCTTATCGAGCCGGACTATGGGCGTATCTCCAATCGTTTCCGCGATGGAATCGTAGATACGGCCTCGGCCTGGGGCACGATTGTGTCCCCTAACCAATACTCTTTGATCCATTACGCCTCCCATTACTCGTCCGCGAATTATAACGAAGGCAGGCGAGAGCGCTAGCGCGGAGGTTGTAATAAAATTAGGAAAAAGACATTTATAGTTTTCGAAAAGGTGTGTCCGGGCCGATAGAGCCTCGAACGGCGCTGGCGGCAGGCGCCGTCCGGAAAAGGCGGCCCGGGCGGCCAAGCGCTGCCGAAACGGCAAATGCACGCAAGCCTATAAAGGCGCCGTTGGTAACTGCCGNNTATGTTTGGGTGGGTCAGGAAATCCATCGCCGCGCAATTCATCGTGCCGATGATTACCCTTATCGTCATCGTCGCGGTGGCAGGTGCCGCGATAGGCGTCAGCCGCCAGTGGTACAATGGGATTGCCGCGCTGCGCGAGCGGGCGAACGTGCTGGTCATGGTCGCGGCTGGCGGCTTGGCCGGCCCATTGTCGAACCTCGACTACAACGGCGTGGCCACGCTCCTGCGCCCGCTGTCGCACGATCCTGTTTTCATGGGCGCGACCGTTGTCGACGGCAAGGGAGTGCTGCGCGCCGCCGAGGGCTCGATGCCGCCTGCGGGATCGGACGATTCGCTGACGGTTTCGTCCAAAATCCTCAAGGACGGAGCGGATATAGGCGAGGTGAAGATCATCCTATCGCTCGCGCGCGAAAAAAGAGAGCTGCAGGCATTTGCCGTCTGGACCATCGGCATCGCTGCCGGCGTGTCGCTTACTCTGGCGGCGATCCTGGCGGCTCTGACCGTTAGCATCGCCACCCCCATCTCGGATCTGACCTCCACCATGGGCATGCTCGCCAGCGGCCGGCACGATACGCCTGTCCCGGCCCTCCACCGCGCGGACGAAATCGGTGCCATGGCCGGTTCCGTGGAGGTATTCCGCCGGAGGCTTGCCGAAGCCCACGAGTTGCGCGCGGCGCGGGGGCGAAGGTTGCGGGCATCCATGGCAACTCTATCGCTCAGGAGCCACACGCAGGCCAGGGGTAGCTCGAAGCGGCCGCCGAAGCGTAAAAGCAGAGCAGGATGAGCACCCTGGCCGCCTGCGCCGGGCGTGAGGCGAGGGGCGTCCCCGATGGGTCGGGCATCAGCGGAGATTGGCTTTCGCGACCCTGATCCACTCTTTGTCGGATTGCGTGACCACCACGGGCCGCACGCTCGACGCGCGCACGATTTCCTGGAACAACTCGCGCGCCTGCTCCACGCGGCCCTGCTTCAGGAGCAAAAGCGCATAGCGCGACCGGGCCTCGAAGCCTGCGTAATAGCGCGAAACGGCCTCGTATTCCGCGAGCGCTTCTTCCGTGCGGCCGGTGGCTTCGAGCGCCCGCGCCAGCAGCAGTTGCGCTTCCTGATTGCGCAGGCTGGCCTGTGTTTCGAGCTTGTGCAAAGTCTCAAGGCACCCCGGAGCGTCGCTAGCACCAAGCTGCGCGCGGGCAAGCCCAAGCAACACGGCCGGGTCGCCGGCGAAAATGCCGGTCGCCGCGGCCTTATAGAGCCGGATGGCTTCCTGCCATTGGCCGCGTTTCTCGCACTCCTCCGCAAGCGCCCGCTTCGCGTCCACCGAGTCTACAAGCTCGGCCTCGGCCAAGCGCTCGCGCAGCTCCCGGTTGGGGTCCAGCATGGTGCCGATGCCTTTACCCATTTGCCGCGCCGTGCGGGTCTGGAACGTCGCGGGGATGATTTCGACGACGATGTAGGCAATGGAGCCGGCGAAGGGCAAAAACAGCAAAATGAAGATCCACCACTGCGAGCGGCCGGTCTTCAGCGCATGAACCGCGAGTGCGACAGCAAGGATGAGGTAGATCGAAATGGCAGGAAACATACTCGGTCTCTTGGCGGGCAGAAGCGGAAGGTTCGTAGCGAATATAGAGCCGGGCCGGCCACCCGCAACCCTACAGGCTGGCGTGGCGGCCCTAGTGGCCTGTACCGGCTAAAATGAATAGTTCTGACTTGGTCTTTTTCGCCGTGGCAAAGCCGGCCGGCTTGACTGTACGTCCAGTACAGCCTGCGCCCCCCAGCTTCACCACGTCAAAAAATTCCGGCGTCATAACCACTCATTTTTGCCGATACAGG
>PMBZ01000189.1:203-5727 GCA_003153975.1 Hyphomicrobiales bacterium | reverse complement strand
CGCCAAGGGGCGCACCGATGAGCCCGGCGCAGACCATGCTGGTGCCCTCCGAGCGCATCGCCCATTCGATCCTGCTGCTGCGCGGCCAGAAGGTGCTGCTCGATGCCGATCTGGCCGAGCTTTACGGCGTCGAAACCCGCGTGCTGGTGCAGGCCGTCAAGCGCAACCTGGAACGCTTTCCCGACGATTTCATGTTCCAGCTCACCTGGGACGAAGCCAAGCCCTTGAGGTCACAATCTGTGATCTTGAACCCGACCGACGACGAGAACGCCGCAGTCGCGGCGTCGGATTCAAGATCACAAGATGTGAGCTTGAAGCGCGGCGCAAACGTGAAGTACCGCCCTTATGTCTTCACCGAACAGGGCGTGGCGATGCTGTCCAGCGTGTTGCGCAGTCCGCAGGCCATCGCGGTGAACATCGAGATCATGCGCGCCTTCGTGCGCTTGCGCGAAGTGCTCGCCGGCAACAAGGAACTGGCGGCGAAACTCGGCGAACTGGAACGCAAGTTGAAGGGCCACGATCAGGCCATCGCCGGCATTCTCGATGCCATCCGCCAACTGATGGCGCCGCCGCCCGAGCCGAAGAAGCGGCCCATCGGTTTTGTGACGCCGGAAGAGAAGCCGGGCAAGCCGGCGGCGAGGCGCAAGACGTAAGCCGAAGGGCATCCGCCCTTCTTTAGCGGCTGGAGAGAAACCCGGCGCTCCGTGGCCACAGCGGAGCGACCGGGTTTTTTGTTTTGTGAACAGACTGCAAAGCCGCCGCGTAAGCGGCTAAAGAGGGGCGGCTGCGCCGCCCCGCAGCGCGCCTAGCGCGGTGCGATTCCGACTTCGCGCAGGGCCGCGCGAACCCGCTCGCCGGCATCGAGCATGTGCCAGGCTTCGTCCTGATCGACGGCCAGGGTTCGGTAGTCATCGATGCCGACTCGCTTCAGGAATTGCGCCAGGGCCAGGGCTTGTTCCAGGGTGAGACTCACTTGCAGGTCAATCGTGTTCATCGCGTTTCTCCGGGTTCGCCCGGCCCTCGTTGCGAGCGCCGTTGGCCCTTCCCCAAGAGCGCCGCGCGCAGCCGGGTCAAGGGCGCGCAGCGGCGAAGCGAACCCTTGACGCGGCGAGCACGGTGCTAGCCTCCCGGGGCCAACGGCGGGAGCTTTACCACCCACGGTTCCGCTTCTGGTCTGGCTTTGCGGGGAGCCCCTCCGGGGCGGACGGGTGCGGGGGCTGCGAGCACGCGAACGGAGGCCCGCAGGGCCGCAGGCGCGCGCAGCAGACCACGCGGGGCGGGCGGGGGCTCCACTCCACCTTTGCGCGTAGCGCCTGGCTAAACCCTCGCGTTGGCGCGATAGCGCGAGCGCGCCGACTGGCTGTTGAAGCGGCGCGGGCGCAGCCGGCACCGCGCGCCGTGGGCCGGGGCGCCAGACATAACCGACCCTTCTGCGAACCCGCAGGGCGCGCAGCCGTAGGCGTAGCGCTTGACCCACCAAGCGAGCTTGCGAGCGACTGGGGCAAGGTCGCAGAAGGCGCGGTTATGTTCGATGCGTCAGCATTGACCCCGGACCGCCGGCCAGGTCGCGGCCGGCTCGATGCCGGCCGTGGCCTGTGTTCCAACCTTCGCGCGCAGCGCCACTTTCTAAAGTCAGTCGTGACGGTACGCCGCTGCAAAGTCAGCCCTGGCGGCACGGCTCCCTTTCGGCGCTCGCCGGAGCGATGGCGGTCGAGTCCGCGACGACGTAGCGACGGCGCGCGGGTTGCTCTGCAAGCCGCGTGACGGAACGGCCCGGGACCATGCGCGCGTCAGGTTCGGTGCCGCACAGTGGGTGCTGGGCGCCGAGGCAACCGCCCGCGAAAGTCAGCCGTCGCAGTACGGGGCGACGGACTGCAATGGCTGATCTGGTGCGGGTTTCGGGGTATTGGTGGTCTACCCACCAATACGACGCCCTAATACGGTGCTGTTGGTCAAGCCGTCACCTGCTCGAAATTGGGAATGCGTGCAACAAGAACCTCATCGGGATCATCGAACGAAATCAACGGTGCGTCCGCCGGAATCGAAACACGCGAGTGGTGGACACCCTTGTTACAGGTCGTGCACCACATGTCGAGATACCCGATCCTCTCGCTCGCATCCCCGACATATTGAAAGTCGATAGAACTGCTCCCGCATTCAGGGCAAATCAAATCCCCCTTCTTCGTTCGAACGTCGCGGATTTGTTTGTACAAATTGAGCCAATCTTGAAACATCACTGTCCCCTATTTGAGCGCCAGTACTTCACGAACGAATCCTCAAGTCCGTAGGCCGCCTTCTCGTTCAAGCGAAGGTCCACGGCGCTTTGAGGCGGGCCGAAGGTGCGTGTCTGGTAGATATGCATTCGTTCATGGCCCAGCGTCCTAACCAACGCCTCAGAGCTTGAGAATGCGTCCGGGTATACGTCGATGAACTTGCCGTTGGGATGGGTATAACCGTAGAGATCCTTCCCAATCAGGGACTCATCGCGAATGATGCGAACCTTGACGCCATCGAGACCGACACCGGCTTCGCTCGCGTAGCTGCGAACCGTCTTCAAGTCCATTGTAACCGGGAGATCCGAGAATGCGCCTTGATTGGCCGTCCGACGGAACATGCCGACTTCACTGCCCGCAGCATCAACCTCCGTCGCATACGTAGCCCTCGCTGCGCGGTAGCTGGCCGAGTACTGTTGTGCGGCCAGGTTGTTGGCTATTCCCGCCTCCGCGCCCGCACCTCCGGTGGCGAAGTTCAGCACTCCTTGGCTCGATTGTCCCAAGCCTGCCGCAAATTGGNNGTCTGTCCCAAGCCTGCCGCAAATTGGTAAGGATCGCTGCTCGCGTATCCGATAGTCATCCGCTGAGCGCCAACATAGATGTCGTTCGGTGCGTTGACGAAACCGCTTGCCACATCGTTCAGCAGCGCACCAGGCGCAGACAAGACGGCCAACGCTCCATAGACGGTCTTTTCCGACCAGCTATTGTTCGGGTCAGCCATCCCTCGGCTGGCGGTCCGAAAGCCATCGCCGATGTACGAATTAATCGGCGTGTACAGATTCTCCGGCGCCGGGGCAACCTGCCCAAACGACGTCGGGGCAGAGAACGGCGCCAACTCTCGCACCGTGATCGGAGGCTCTGGCGCAATCGGGAATGTCCACGCCCCATTGCCCTGATCGTAACCCCACGTTCCCGTCTGCATGTTGTATTGCAGATCGGAACCAGCGGCCTCGCCTGTGGCATCGCTCTGCGCGTACAGGAACTCTTCCGTCGACATTGTCCGCGTCGACGTTCTCGCCAGCGGATCGTTCAAGCCGGCGAAGCCGAGGCCGAGCGGATTGCTGCCGCCATTGATCCCCATGCCCGATCCGCCCGCCACCTTCGCCTCCACCAACCTTTCCTCCTGCCCACTCCTCGCCGAACTCTGACTCTGCGCCAGCGACTCCCCGAGGGCCTGACCGAATGCATCTGTGGCAATCCGTCGCCCCGACGCGAGCGGTCGTAAATTTATCGGGATTTCCCAGACGCAGTACGGCTTGGCGGACGATGAGCGTTGACGAAGTTGCATGCCGATGGCGAATTTGGCGTAGACGCGAGTTTCCCCGAAGGCGCGCGCTGGGGCAAGAGGTTCGATGCAGCGGCTAAGGAACGGCGGGGGAAGTGCTATCGCGACGGATCGGCGTCCTGGTCGGCCTCGTCATCCAGCACCTCCAGCAAGGCTTGGGCGGCGTTGCTGTCGGGGAGCCGAGGGGAAGCCCCATCCGGCTGCGCTGGCGTCGCCTGACGGCGTTGCAGCCGCGCCGGATGCGTCGCCGCGTGGATGATCTTCAACTGCTCGATGGAGACATGGGTATAAATCTCCGTCGTGTTGAGGTTGGCGTGCCCCAAGAGCGCCTGGATGAAGCGGATGTCGGCCCCGCCTTCGAGCATGTGCGTCGCGCAGGCGTGGCGCAGCAGATGTGCCGCGCCCGGCCGCTCGATCCCGGCCAGAGCCATGGCGCGCTTGACCCGCGTCGCCACATACGGACCACTGATCGGATCGCCATAGTCGGTGACGAACAGCGCCGTGGCGTCATGCACCGTGAGCTGGGGCCGCGCCTCGTAGAGATACTTCTCCAGCCAGGCAGCGGCCCGACTACCCAGCGGCACCACCCGGTCCCGGCCGCCCTTGCCTTCCTTCACGAACACCACCTGACGGATGAAGTCGATGCTGCCGCGGGTGAGATTCGCCGCCTCCTTCCGCCGCAGGCCGGTGCTGTAGAGCAATTCCAGCAAGGCCCGGTCGCGCAGGCTGGCCGCATCGGCGCCGTGGGCTTCGTTGAGGATCGCGGCCACCTCGGCGACGGTGAGGATGTGGCGCGGCAGCCGCCGGTGCACCCGGGGCGTGTCCAGTTCGGAGGCCGGGTTGTAGAGGATGTGGTTCTCGCGCGTGGCCCATTTGAAGAAGGTCTTCAGGGCGCGCAGCAGGTTGACCTGGGTACCGGGCACCAGGGGGCTGCCGTCTTCCTTGCGGTAGTAGTAAAGATGGCGCTGGTAGCGTTCCAGGATCGGCTTGGTGATCTCGCGCGGATCGGTGAGGCCGCGCTCGTGGGCCCAGGCGACGAAGGTGCGCAGCGCCCGGCGCCGGGTGCGCACGGTGTCTTCGGCGTAGCCGGTGACGGCGAGCCACTCGCAATGGGCGTCGACGTAGCGCGCCATGAGGAGATGCCCGAGCGGATCGTCGCCGCGCTCGTGAGCCAGCGACTTGAAGCCGCTGCCGCGCGGCTGGACCTTGCGCGGCGCGAGCGACGGGCGGCGCTTCATGATGCCGCGGCGAGTGCCGGCGGCGCGGACGACCGGGCTTTACGGCGGACGGTCAAGACGTGCGATTCCGGGGCAACAGGCGTCAATTCCTCGTCGAGCGGCACAGGATGGCCGTCTCCCGGCGGCAATGTCTCCCGACCGGGTACCGACCGGCCCCCGACCACGCTCCGACCGGGGGCCGACCGAGCCTCCGTTGCCCCCGACCGCGCCGGGTCGTAGGCGTGGCGCAGCGCCTCGATATCGATGAGGCCAGGGAAGCGCAAGGTGCCGTCCGCGCTGCCGACGTCATAGACGAGTTCGTACTCGAAGCCGCCTGTCCTGGTGCGATGGACGACCAGGTATTCCAGTTCGGCCAGCCGCGCCAGATGCAGCTTCAATTGCGTGTCGCCCCATGCGATCGCCTCGCGCAAAGACCGGCGGCTGAAGCGGACATCGCCGCGGTTCATGGCTTGCCGTTCGCTCTCGCCCGCCACATGGCCGTCGATCAGGCGCAGCAGCCGCCGCGTCTGCGGCGGCAATTCGTCCAAGCTCCTGCCCAGCACGTCGTGGGCGATGGCGTTGGCGGCCTCGATGTCTTCGAGCGTGACTTCGATGTACTCCAGCGCGCCATCGCCCAGCGTCTGGCGCTTCACCTCGCGCTGATGCTGGTGCAGGAAGGCAATGGCGTCGATGAGGGTGAGGTATTTCTCATGATCGCGTCTGAGGCGCGTGGTCTGGTCGGGGAAGGT
>PMBZ01000189.1:0-178 GCA_003153975.1 Hyphomicrobiales bacterium | reverse complement strand
ATGGCGCGGGTCTGCTCGCGGCCTTCATCAACGGCCAGCACCAGGCAACGGTTCATGAGTTCTTCGTCAATGTCCCGCGCCGTCGTGGTCAGGAGCAGCGCCACCGGCCCTTCGACCCGGTATTGCTGGGTGACGAGGTTGCCCGTCTGCGCATCTTTGCCGGTGCTGGCAATGGTCA
>PMBZ01000003.1 GCA_003153975.1 Hyphomicrobiales bacterium | reverse complement strand
TTCGACGGTCCGGCTATGACGGGTGAGGCAGAGGATGCGCGCTGGCGGCGATAACCGCACTGCGCGTGTGTTCGCAGTCCGGGGGCTTTCTCCCGACGTTTGCCAGCCATTCCTGTGACCGCTGCCCGGAAACCAGGGCCTGACGCGTGCGAGATATATTTCGAAAGTGAAATTTTTTATACTTGCTTCCTGCCTTCCGCCCCTCATTCTCGGTCGATCCTGCTGATTGCCCGTGATGACCATGTTCGATCATGAGAACGCCAGGGAGGATGACCTCATGACCACCCGCACGACTCGTCGCGTCGCCTATCTGGTCCTGATTGCAGCCATGGCGTCCGGGATATCGCTCGCCTCATCAGGCCAGGCCATCGCCGCCGACAGCAAGGCACTTCCCGCAACGTTCTGTCGCACCGATCACGTCTTGCTCTGTCGAGGTGCACGCCACGGTAATTTTTCTTCCATCCGCCTCGCGCAGATGTTTCACTGCTACTGCTGCGGACGGGATGAAAATGGACACTGCAACCATCAATGTTGCGATTAGCATCGACCTGAGGACATCTGCCTTCTCTGGGACAGCGGTGCCGACAAAGACGGGGCTCACCAGCTGAAAAACCCGAAATTCGGGTGCCGATTGAAGAACCGGTCGCGCGGGCGCACGTAGCGGAACTCGGTCGCGGGGCTACGGCGTCGCATGGCGAGGCCGCCTTGCGGCTCATTGCTGAGGACGGCCACGAACTCCGTACCCTTGCCGGTTTCACGGCTCAAGGCCTCGTCGGAAATGATCAGCGACGTTCGCGGCGACGCCATCGGCGCAATGCGATCCAGCACGTCCTGCGGAATGACGACGCGATCGAGCGCTTTCCTGGCGGCGCTCGTGTCCGCCGCGACCGGCTCGACATCGCGCCTGGCATGCCCGCGCGGCCGCGCATCCGCCTCGGCCGCGGGGCTTGCCTGTCCATCGTCAAGCGTGACGACGCTCCATCGCAGGCCGGAATTGGTCGGCGCCATGGCGGTGAAGACATGCGTGCCAATCGGATGGTCGGCGTCGCGGATCGTGACTGGACTGTCGAGGACGGGCTCGAAGCCGCGCCGCACGTAGAGCCGCTGCGTCTTGCGGCTGATGAAGACCGACAAGGGCGACAGCCTCCGCTCCCACGATTTCGCGTCGGCGGCGGCGGTTTTTCTCGTATTGTCCGCGTCCTTGTACGCCTTCTGGGCGCTGGCGGCATCGCGGTCCTTCTCCGCCTTGACCGCGCGGACGGCGGCAAGGGCGGCTTCGGCTTCGGCGACCTTGGGCAGGGCCAAGGCCTTGGCTTCGTCTCCGCCCTTCGAGGCTTCGACGCTGGCCAGGGCAGCCTTGAGGCGCCGCTCCGAGGTCTCGGCCTGATCCTTTGCGCTGGCGAGCGCCGCCCCGGCCTTTTGCAAGCCGGCGCCGGCTTCCTGGATTTCCTTCGTCTTTGCCTCGACCACTTCGCGGGTCTGGCTGGCTTCCCGGTCCTTTTGGGCTTTCGCCGCCTTGGCAGAGGCAAGCGCCGCTTCGGCATCCCCTGCCCTGGCGGCTGCCTGGGCCTTGGCTTCGCCCGCGAGCCTGGCGGCTTCCGCATCGCCCGCCGCTTTGGCGACACGCCGGCTGGCGGCGTCGAGCACATCCTTGGCGGTGGACAGCGCGCCCTCGGCCTTGCGAACGTTCTGGGCGGCCTCCTGCACGTCCTTCGTCTTGGCTTCGACGGTGGCGCGTGCTTCGCCGGCGGCGCGGTCCGTTTCGGATTTCGCGCGCTGGGCGGCGGCAAGTGCGGCCTGCGCTTCGCCAAGTCTGGTGCTGGCCTGGTCCCTGGTCCCGGCGGCGAGCCGCGCCGCTTCCGCGTCGGCTGTTGTCCGCTTCACGCGCCGGTCCGCGCTTTCGAGCTGATCCTTGGCGGCGGCAAGCGTCGCCTCTGCCTTCCGCAACGAAAGCGCTGCTTCCCGAGCCTCCTTCGCCTGGGCCTCGATGGCGCTCCCGGCCTGGTTTGCGTCCCGTTCCTTTTCCGCGTTCAGACGCTGGGCATCCGAAAGCGCGGCCTCGGCATCGGTGACCTTCTGGGCAGCCTGGGCCTTAGCGTCAGCCGCGGCTTTCGCCTCGCTTACATTGCCTGCTGTCCGTTTCTCCCGCCGCTCGGCCGCCTGGAAGCTGTCCCTGGCATCCGAAAGCGCGTTTCCGGCCCTGCGAAGGGCAGCCGCCGCTTCGCGGGCTTCCCTCGCCTTCGTGCTGGCGGTCTCGCGATCCTGGCTTGACGTTGCATCCTTTCCGGCCATGGCCCGGCGGGCGGCGGCAAGGGCTGCTTCGGCTTCGGCTACCTTGGCTTCGGCCTGTGCCTTGGCGCTGGCGGCGGCTTTCGCGGCCTCCGCATCGCCGGAAGTCCGTTTCGCCCGCCATTCCGCCGTTTCAAGCTGGCTCTTGGCATTGGCGAGCGCGGTTTCCGCATTACGCTGGGCGAGCGCGGCTTCCCGCGCTTCCTTCGCCCTGGCTTCCATCGCTTCGCGATC
>PMBZ01000194.1 GCA_003153975.1 Hyphomicrobiales bacterium | reverse complement strand
GCGCCCTTGGTGAATATGCCGCCGCCGAGTCGCGCGAAGATGGAAATGAGCGAGCCGCCAAAGCCGAAACCGATCAGCGGCTTGATCACTTCGCTCAAGGCGACGCCGTTGCCGGCCGCATTGGCGGTGAGAAAGGCGTAGAAGCCGGTCACGCCGAGCAGGCCCAAGCCCACCACCAGGAGGCCGGTGATGGCGCCGCCGCGGAAGGCGACGGTGAGCGCTTCATTCAGNNGAGACGTTCATGCCGATGAAACCGGTGGCTCCCGACAGCACGGCGCCGAGGACGAATCCGGTTGCAGTCGATGCACCCAGGAAAACCCCGATCAGGATGGCGAGGATGACGCCGACGACGGCGATGGTGGTGTACTGCTTGTTCAGATAGGCGGACGCGCCTTCCTGAATGGCAGCGGCGATTTCGCGCATGCGCTCGTTGCCGGTGGGTTGCGCCAATATCCATTTGATCGACCAGCCGCCGTAGAGCAGCGCAAACACGCCGCACGCAAGTGCAAACCAGACTCCGTTCATAAAGCTTCTCCCTGAGAAAGACCGGCCGCGACAGTCGGACCGTCAGTGTTTTGAAAACCCCGAATTGTAACAGGCCGTGGCTACTGAAGAACAGTGCCCGAAGGGGGTAATTCTTGCATTTCGCCGGTTTTTTTGGCCGCCAGCATGCTGGCGCGAGCCAGGATTCACGCGAGACGACCGCAGGTGAGGGCGAATATAATGACTGCCGGGTTGCGTATGCTTGGAACCTGCCGCGTTTTCGAGCGGATGCTGAATGCAAATCCATATGCGTTCCAACCGGTCGATGAAATTTTGTACATTCAAGGGAGTCGTTGGATCATGCCGCAAGGGAAGGTCTTAGTTGCTCAAGGTGGCGGCCCGACCGCCGTCATCAATCAGTCGATGGCCGGGGTGGTGCTGGAAGCGCGCAAGTTCCGCAATGTTGAGTTGGTCTACGGCGCCTATCACGGCGTATCCGGCATCGTCGAGGAGGAGTTTCTCGACCTCACCCAGGAAACCAGCCACAACATCGAAATGGTCGCCGACACGCCCTCGTCCGCGCTCGGCTCCACGCGCGACAAGCCCGATCTGCGCTACTGCCAGGAGATCTTCAAAGTTCTGAAGGCGCATGGCATCGGCTACTTCTTCTATATCGGCGGCAACGATTCCTCCGACACGGTGCGGATCGTCAACGAAGAAGCCCGGCGCGCAGACTATCCGCTGCGCTGCATCCATATACCGAAGACAATAGACAACGACCTGGTCGGCAACGACCACACGCCGGGTTTTCCGTCGGCCGCCCGCTTTGTCGTCCAGGCGTTTATGGGCGCCAACCTGGACAATGCCGCCCTGCCCGGGGTGTACCTGGCCGTGGTGATGGGCCGGCACGCCGGCTTTCTGACGGCGGCGTCGGCGTTGGGCAAGAAGTTTCCCGACGATGGCCCGCACCTGATCTACATTCCGGAACGCACCTTCAGTCTGGAAAAATTCATTGCGGATGTCAAGACCACTTACGACAAGTACGGCCGCTGCGTGATCGCCGCCTCCGAAGGCATCCATGACAGCCAGGGCAACCCCATCATCACCCAGTTGAGCCGCCAGGTGGAACGCGATGCGCATGGAAACGTGCAGCTATCGGGCACCGGAGCTCTCGCTGACCTGCTGTGCGACGAAATCAAGCGCAAGCTGGGCATCAAGCGCGTGCGCGGGGATACCTTCGGCTATGTCCAGCGCTCGTTCATGGGTTGTGTTTCGGATGTCGATCAGCGGGAGGCGCGCGAGGTCGGCGAAAAGGCCGTGCAATACGCCATGTGGGGCGATCACGACGGCTCGGTGGCGATCAAGCGCACCGGTTTTTATTCGGTCGATTATCAGCTGGTTCCGCTCGAGTCCGTGGCAGGGAAGACGCGCGTCATGGAGGATGAATTCATCGCGCCGAGCGGAACCGATATTACCGACGCGTTCCGCCTTTATCTGCGTCCGCTGCTCGGATCGGGCATGCCGGATGCCTACCGCTTGCGTTTGAACCGGGTCGCCAAGATTCTCCATCCGGCGAAATAGGAAAGCCATCCCGCTGCGGACGGTCAATCGCCGAAGCAGATTCCTACATCCCTCGCGGTCTGAAGGGTGTCGCTGTCCAGGGGGACGCCCTTCATGCGGCCGGCAACGTCCTCCAGGGCCACGTAGTTCACGTTGGGGAAGGCCAGGGCGACCATGACGCCCGTTTGGCCCTCCGCCAGACCGCGCACCGCAGCGCTGCCGAAGCGCATGGCCGCCAGGCGATCGAAGGACGTGGGGCTGCCCCCGCGCAGCAGATGGCCCAGCACGACAACCCTGGCATCCTTGCCTGTCTTGTCCTGGAGCACCTTCGCAATGCGCTCTCCTATGCCGCCCAGCCGCTCGGCGTGACCGATCTCGGCGGGTTCCAGAACAGCCCGGTGACCGTGGGCGGGTTCGGCGCCCTCGGCAACCACGATGATGGAATACATGCGTCCTTCGCTGTCGCGTTCGAGAATTTTCGCGGCCACTTTGTCCGGGTCGAAGGGGATCTCGGGTATCAGGATCGCATGGGCGCCGCCGGCGATGCCGGCGTGCAGCGCGATCCAGCCGGCGTAGCGACCCATCACCTCCACGACCATCACGCGCTGATGGCTTTCGGCGGTGGTGTGCAGGCGGTCCAGGCACTCGGTGGCGAAGCCCACTGCCGTATCGAAGCCGAAGGTGGTGAAGGTCTTGTCCAGATCGTTGTCGATGGTCTTGGGTACGCTCACGACGCGCAGCCCCTTCAGGTGCAGGGCATTGGCGATGGTGAGAGATCCGTCGCCGCCGATCGACACGAGCGCATCCAGTTCCTTCTTGGCGAAGTACTCCAGGATCTCGTCGGTGCGATCCACGTCCTTGGTCGTGCCGTCCGGCATTTTCATCGGAAAATGCAGCGGGTTGCCTTTGTTCGTGGTGCCGAGGATGGTTCCGCCGAGGTGCCCGATGCCCCGTACTTTGTCCCGGGTGAGGCGGTACACGCCGCCCTCGGGGTAGCGCTCCGGAAAGAGGATTCCATTGAAGCCCTCGCGTATGCCATAGCATTCCCAACCGCGGTTGGCGGCTGCAATGACCACGGCCCGAATGACGGCGTTGAGGCCCGGGGCGTCGCCGCCACCGGTGCAGATGGCGATGCGTCGGATGTGGCTGGTCATGAGTATCCCTGCTTCAGGGTCTGGCGGAGGATGGGCTCGGCGAGAGGAAGATCGATGTACTTTGGCGCGTGGCCCTGCGCCGTTTTCGATACTTTCTATTTGAGCGCGGCAAACACACGGTCGCGGATCTGTTCGACCGTGCCGGTGCCGGATACCTTGCAGTGCTTGGGCGCTTCCGGGTCGCCAGTCGCCTGCCATTTCGCATAGTATTCGATTAGCGGCTGCGTTTGCGCGTGGTACACGTGCAGGCGCTCCTTGACCGTTTCGGGTTGGTCGTCCTGGCGCAGGATCAGCGGTTCGCCGGTAAGGTCATCTTTGTCCGCGACCTTGGGCGGGTTGAATTTGACGTGATAGGTGCGCCCCGAGGCGGGGTGCACGCGCCTGCCGCTCATGCGCTGGATGATTTCCTCATCCGGCACGGCGATTTCGATCACATAGTCGATGTGGACATGGGCGTTCTTCATGGCCTCCGCCTGCGCCAGGGTGCGCGGAAAGCCGTCGAACAGATAGCCGCCCTTGCAATCAGGTTCCTCGATGCGGTGCTTCACCAGATCGAGAATGACATCGTCCGAGACCAATTGGCCGGCATCCATGAGCTTTCTTGCCTTCAGTCCGAGCTCGCTGCCGGCTTTGATTGCCGCGCGCAGCATGTCGCCGGTCGAGATCTGCGGGACGCCGTGTTTCTTGGTGATGAAACTCGCCTGCGTGCCCTTGCCCGCTCCGGGCGGTCCCAACAGTATGAATCGCATGTGCTAGCTCCTTGAAAATCCCGTAAATCCGTCAAGTCTGGGCGCCTGCCCTAGACAGGACGCGGCTCGGCGTTGAAGATCCGGCGCACGCGCTCCAGGTCTTCGGCGGTATCGACACCCGCTTCCGGGGCATGGGGGGTCACCGCGACGGCGATGCGGTGACCGTGCCAGAGCGCGCGCAACTGCTCCAGCGCCTCGAAGTGTTCTATCGCCGCCGGCTCCAGCCGGCTGTAAAGCTGCAGGAAGCGCGCGCGATAGGCGTAAATGCCGATATGGCGGTAGCTTGGCAGCCCCGCCGGAAGCGCGCCTTGATTTAGCGCAAGACTATCTCGCGGGTAGGGAATCGGCGCGCGGCTGAAATAGAGCGCGTGGCCGGCATGATCGAACACCACCTTGACCACGTTGGGATTGAGCAGCGACTCGNNCGATCAGCGGCTCGTCTCCCTGCACGTTCACCACGATTTCGTCCTCTGCCAAGCCCAGCTGCCGCGCGACCTCGGCGACGCGGTCGGTGCCGGTGGCATGCTCGGCGCGCGTCATCATGGCTTGGTAGCCGTGAAGTTGCACTGCCTCGTACACGTCCTGGCTATCGGTCGCGACCCATACCGCCTTGGCGCCGCTCGCGCGGGCGCGTTCGGCCACACGCACTACCATGGGCTTGCCGCCGATGTCTGCCAGCGGCTTGCCATGCAGGCGGCTCGAGGCAAAGCGCGCGGGAATGACCACCAGGAAGGCGCCGGTTCGGCTCATGATCGGAGGAGAGGGAAAAAAGGAGGGCCTATAAAGGCATTATTTTAGCTGATTGGCCAGGCCAGAGCCAGAAGCGGCCGGACGATAGGCAAGCGCAGAGGGCGCGACAAGCCTATAATTGCTGCTTCTTTTTTTGATCCTGGCGCCCCGGCCCCGCAGGGCCGCCAAACTTGGTAATACGTGAACATATCAAAGCATTTTTCCAGCGCTAACGCAGTTTCGCCCTCGCGCCCCGGTTTGCAGGGTTTATGACCGCTCCCGTAACTTCCTTTTCCGATCTTGGTCTCCTGCCCGAATTGCTGCAGGCAGTCGCCGAGAAGGGCTACACCGAACCTTCGCCGATACAGGCGCAAGCCATCCCCGTGATCCTGCAGGGCCTCGACGTCATGGGCGGTGCCCAGACCGGCACCGGCAAGACCGCTGGCTTCACGCTGCCGCTGTTGCAGCGGCTGGCGCCGCACGCCAATACCAGCGCCTCGCCCGCGCGCCATCCGGTGCGCGCGCTGATCCTGACGCCGACGCGCGAACTCGCGGCACAGGTCGCCGAGAGCGTACGCGACTACGGCAAGCACTTGGGGTTGCGGCCTGGCGTGGTCTTCGGCGGTGTCGACATCGTTCCGCAGATTCAGCTGCTGCGCTCCGGCGTAGAGGTTCTGGTGGCAACCCCGGGCCGGCTGTTGGACCATGTGCAGCAGAAAACCGTCATGCTGGGCCAGGTCGAGATTCTGGTGCTGGACGAAGCAGACCGCATGCTCGACATGGGCTT
>PMBZ01000231.1 GCA_003153975.1 Hyphomicrobiales bacterium | reverse complement strand
CCTACGCACAAGCTGGACAGAGCCTTTGAGATTGCTCTTCACGAGTTACTTTTACCGTCCCGAGGAGGTGCTGATAGACTTCGGGAAAGCGTTGCCGTACATTTGCTGCGTCAAGCCCAAATAGGTCGATTACCATCACACCGCGCGGGGTGCTCGTGAGATCCCGGCCGTTGCGGTAGTGCCGTATGTGCCGATCAAGCCCTGGCCGCCGTCCAAGACCAAGATGCTCCGCTTGCTGCGGCGTGACAATGAATCCGTCTCCGTGAAGCTTAACACCGGGAGACGATAGCCCCTCATTCGCGCGCAATGCTACTGCTGCGGTAACATCCGCTCCAACGGTCAAATCCGCATTGATACGGCCTACCTTGACGGAAAGGTCAACTTCCGGCTGGTCAGTGTCGAGTTTTGCCTCTCGGACGACTTCGCGAAGCGCACCCTCATGGCGCCCTGCCACCGCGACAGTCATGGCGATGCGCACAGCGGCGGCATTATCCGTCGCCTTCGTCCACGGATGGTCAGGAATTGCCATTAGCAGCGATACAGGCTTTTTCGCCTCCAAATGCCGCGCGACCACGCGGCGGCTGAAGACTTGAGTGATGGAGTTGGTGGTCACAAACCCGAAGCGCTGGGCCTTGCCATGCGCCACGATCTCGGCGGCATGGTCCCACCAATACATCACGAAATCGGCGCTATCGTTGATGTGAGGATGCACGCGCCAAAGCGCCTTCGTCACCTCGTCGCCCAGCGCGGCGCGAATGTCCTTGCCGCCAATAAAGGGTGGATTGCCGACGATATAATCCGTAGCGGGCCAATCCGGCCTCTTCGCGTTTGGAAATGCGAGAACGCGTTTGCCATCCTGCATCTCGACCTTGGGGTCCGGGTAGCCGCTCCAGGTCAGGACGGCGTTCTTGACGATAATATTATGGTAATCGTCCATGACTGGCTCTGGCGGCGCCTTGCCCTTGGTGCGGAAATGCCATTGCAGGTAGCCGAGCCAGACGACGAGTTCAGCAATCGCGGCGGCGCGCGGATTCAGCTCAAGCCCCAGAAACTGGTGAGGGCCTACGGTCTGCTTGTCCAGCCACGCGATGCCTTCCTGGCCGCCGATCTCCAGCAGGGCCTCCAAAACTTCGCCCTCCAGCTTCTTCAGGTGCTCCAGCGAGACATGAAGAAAGTTTACCGTGCCGCAGGCGGGATCGAGCACCTTGGTATCGCAAAGCTTGGAGTGAAAGGCCCGGACGATGGCGACGGCGTCTTCGTTCCTTTTTGCCGCGGCTTTTCTGTCGCCGAGATTGGCGAGCGTCGCCGCCTCGTTGTGGACGCGCTCCGCCGTAGCCTGCACCTGCGCCCACTCTTGGCGAAGCGGTTCGATCACCGTCGCCACGACGAGCGTTTCGACATAGGCGCGCGGAGTATAATGTGCGCCAAGGCGGGCGCGCTCTTTTTCGTCCAGCGCCTGCTCCAGCAGCGTTCCAAAAATCGCGGGCTCGACTTCGCGCCAATCCGCGCTAGCTGCCGCGAGGAGTTCTCCGATCTCCTCCTTTGCCAGCGGGATTGCTTGCGCGCCTTTGAACAGCTTGCCGTTGAAGCGCATCACGTTGCGTTCGATGGCATAGGCGAAGCCGCCGGCGTCCATCGCCTTCCAAAGCTGCTCGACCATGGGGACGAACTTGTTTGGGTCGGCTGCGCATTTTTCGAGGAGTTGCTTGAAGCTGTCCTTGGGAAGAAGCTCCACGTCCTCCGCGAACATCGTGAAAATGCAGCGCATCAGGAAAAGCGCCACCTCCTCGGGGTGGTGGTGGCCGTCCTTTTCGAGCGCTTTCGATACGCCGGCGAGCCGCCGCGTGATATCGCGCGTTACCTTCGCACGGTGCCGCGTTGGGTCCAATTGTTCGGGCTTTTGCCAAATGTGGCGCAGGCGCTCGCGGATTTTCTCATCGCGCAGCTCCTGCATGTAGATGCGAAAGCCCTGCCGGTCGGGAAATTGGACGTAGTTTCTGCCCTGGCCGGTAAAATCGGCATAGACCTCGATGCAGTGCCCCACATCGCAAATAAGCACAAAGGGCGGCCAGGCGTGGTCCCGCGCGATGGCGCGGGCGTATTCTTCCGCCTGACGCCGCGCCGCGATCATAAGCTGGTCCCAGGCCCGGTTCGCGCTTCGCTGTCCGCGCGGCTTGTATTCGGCTTCGAGCAGATCGAGCTGGCCGGGAAGGCTCACGGCTTTAGGGCGGCCCTTCTCGCGGCTCTGTTTCGCCTCCATGAGGAAGCAGTTCTTTTTGTAGAGGTCTATGCGGCCGGTCGCCTTCGCGCTGCTGATGTGGGAAAACTCCACCGTGCGCTCGAAGGTGTAATCGTTGAGATTCCTGTCTTCCTGCGCGATTTGCGGTCTTGGCACGCCCAGTATGTCGCAAAGCTCGACCGCGAAAAGGTGGAAGTTCGCCCGCTCGTTGCCGCTCGACGCGGTCCACCGGGCAATGAAATCGTCAATATCGCTTTCGGCGGCGTGGAGCTTCATGATGCAACTTTTGCCTGCGGGCTAAGGCTGAACGGAATCCTAAATACGGCGTTTCGCGAAAACAGGAAAGTGCAATGCCTTGCCGCGATCGGGAGCGGCGATCCCGTCGAGTTCCCGCTGGCCGGGCCGGGCATCGCCCCACGCCGCATTGCCTGCCGAAATCACTTGAACCGCGGCGGCGTTTGGCCTATTTTGCGGCAAGCTCAATCAATCCTTGATCAAGAGTGGCCCCCAAGGCCGCTCTTTTTCTTTATCCGGCGCTGGAAACGCCGGCAAACCGGAGCGCATGGAACAAGACCAGTCAACCGCAAACGAGCAGGACGCCGCCATCGCGCAGGCCCCCACGGAGCGCTTTCTCCGCGAGACAGGCCCGGCCGCCGATCTTGCGGCGCTCGTGGAGCCTGTCATCGAGGACATGGGCTTCCGGCTCGTGCGCGTCGCCATGTCCAAGCGGGATGGCGCCACGATCCAGATCATGGCGGACAAGGCCCATGGCACGATCAACGTGGACGACTGCGCGCAGATCAGCCGCAGGCTTTCGCCGCTGTTCGACGCACACGATCCCATCAAGGACCGCTATTATCTCGAAGTGTCCTCGCCCGGTATCGACCGCATTCTCGTCCGTCCCTCCGATTTCGAGGATTGGGCCGGCTACGAGGTCAAGGTCGAGCTGAAGGAGCTGATCGACGGGCGCCGCCGCTTCCGGGGCATCCTCGAAGGCTACGCGGACGGCGAGATGCGGCTTGTGGTGCAACTCGACGAAAACTTGCGCTCAAGCAGCCCGGAGGGCGGTGGCGCAAACAAAGGCGAGCCGCAGGTTATCGGCCTCCCCGTGGAGCTTATACATGACGCGAAGCTCGTGCTCACCGACGAGCTGATCCGGGCTTCGCTGGCAAGAGCAAAGGCCCAAGGCCAGAAATGGGCCGAGGGCGGCGAACTAGAAGAACCAGACTTGAACGAAGATTCGGAGTTGAACGATGGCTCAAGCCGGGATTAGCGCAAACCGCCTGGAACTGTTGCAAATCGCGGACGCGGTTGCGCGCGAGAAATCCATCGACAGGACGCTCGTCCTGTCCGCGATGGAGGACGCGATCCAGAAGGCGGCCAAGTCGCGCTATGGCAGCGAAAACGAGATCCGCGCCGAGATCGACCCGCGCACGGGCGAGATCAAGCTGTCGCGGCTCTTGGAGGTGGTCGAGCGCGTGACGCTCGACGCCACCGAAATCGCCATCAAGGACGCGAAGAAGCGCAACCCGGAAGCGGAAGTGGGCGACTTCATCGCCGAGCCGTTGCCGCCGCTCGATTTCGGCCGCGTGGCAGCCCAGAACGCCAAGCAGGTTATCGTGCAGAAGGTGCGCGAGGCCGAGCGCGAGCGCCAGTTCGAGGAATACAAGGACCGCATCGGCGAGATCGTCAGCGGCATCGTCAAGCGCGCCGAGTACGGCAACGTCATGATCGACCTGGGCCGCGCCGAGGCCATCGTCCGCCGCGACGAGACGCTACCGCGCGAGAACTACAAGCTTGGCGACCGCGTGCGGGCGTATGTCTACGACGTGCGCCGCGAAAACCGCGGCCCCCAAATCTTTCTGTCGCGCACGCGCCCCGAGTTCATGGCGAAGCTGTTCGCGCAAGAGGTGCCCGAGATTTACGACGCCATCGTCGAGATCAAATCCGTGGCCCGCGATCCGGGCAGCCGCGCCAAGATCGCGGTGGTGTCGAAGGATAGCTCCATCGACCCCGTGGGCGCCTGCGTCGGCATGCGCGGCAGCCGCGTGCAGGCCGTGGTGAACGAATTGCAGGGCGAGAAGATCGACATCATCCAGTGGTCGGCCGATGCCGCGACCTTCATCGTGAACGCGCTTGCGCCCGCCGAGGTCGCCAAGGTGGTGCTCGACGAGGAATCCGAGCGCATCGAGGTCGTGGTGCCGGACGAGCAGTTGAGCCTCGCCATCGGCCGCAAGGGCCAGAACGTGCGGCTCGCCTCGCAGCTCACCGGCTGGGACATCGACATCCTGACCGAGGCCGAGGAATCCGAGCGGCGCCAGAAGGAGTTCGCCGAGCGTACCGCCGCTTTCATCAACGCCCTCGACGTGGACGAGATGATCGCCCAGCTCCTGGTCGCGGAAGGTTTCACCTCGGTGGAAGAACTGGCCTTTGTCGAAGCGCATGAGGTCGCGAGCATCGAAGGCTTCGACGAGAACACCGCTCAGGAAATCCAGGAGCGCGCACGCGAATTCCTGGAACGGCAGGAATCCGAGCTTACCGAGAAGCGCCGCGCGCTTGGCGTCGAGGACGAACTCGCCGAGGTTGAGGGCGTCACCACGGCGATGCTTGTTGCCTTTGGCGAAAACGGGATTAAAACGGTGGAAGACCTCGCCGACTGCGCGACCGACGACCTTGCGGGATGGCAAGAACGGGCGCACGGCCAGACGAAGCAGCATCCAGGCATTCTTCAGAGCTTTAACGCGGGCAAGCCCGCTATCGAGCAGTTGATCCTCAATGCGCGTGTCAAGGCCGGCTGGATCGAGCCGCCAGCACCCGTGGAGGAGGAGGAGAGCGTTACCGAGGCCGGCGAAGCCCAGCCGGATGAGGGGGGCAGTCATGCGGAACCGGAAGAAAAAGCGCTCTGAGGAAGAACCTGTACTGGAAATTGTGGGCGAGGAGTCTCATTTAGCGGAAGGCGGACCAAGCGGTATCGAAAGCGTACCCGTAAGAACCTGCATCGTGGAACGCGCGAGAAAGGAAAGACCCTTTCTCCTCCGCTTCGTACTATCGCCCGAAGGCTTGGCCGTTCCCGACATCAAGGCAAACCTTCCGGGGCGCGGGGTGTGGGTAACAGCGAGAAAAGAAATTGTCGCGGAAGCCCAGAAACGGCGGGCCTTTCAGCGGGCATTCCGGAAACCTGTTCAGGTGGCGGAGGATCTTCCCTCTCAAGTTGAACGGCTTTTTAAGCGATCTGCGTTAGAACGCTTATCCATCTGCAACAAGGCTGGTCTTGTGATCATTGGATTTACAAAGGTTGAGGAGGCGCTGAACCGCGGAGAGATCGTTTGTCTTCTTCATGCCAGCGATGCCGCGGCAGGCGGCAAGGCGAAGCTAGACAGAAAGTTTGCGGCCCTCTATTCCGGAAAAGACCACATCGCACCCAAAAACTGCTTCACATCCGCCGAAATTAGCTTGGCGGCGGGAAGCTCGAATGTAATACATGCGGGAGTTAAGGATGGCGGGGCGTCCCGCGCCTTCTTCGAAGCTCTCGATCGTCTTAGCTGCTATTGCCCAGGGGATACGGATCAAAATCCTCTGCGCCAGGGTATAGAATGAGCGAAACGAAAGAAACGGACAACAAGACTGGAATCGGCAGGAAAACCATGTCGCTGAATGTAAAGCGGACGGTGGAGCAGGGTCATATCCGCCAGAACTTCAGCCATGGCCGCTCCAAATCCGTTCTTGTTGAGACGAAGCGCAAGCGCGTCGCCGTGCCGGGTTTGACGGAGGAGCCGCAGCAGCAGAAAGCTGAGCCCGCTCCGCCGAAGCCGCAACCGCGCGTTTTCCAGAAGCCATCTCCGGATCAGGCACGCGACAAGCGCCCGCAAAAGGTGCTGCGCGAGCTGTCCGCTGGCGAAATGGATGCGCGTGCCCGTGCGCTGGTCGAGGCGCGGAAGCGCGAGGATGTCGAGAAGCGCGAGCGCGAGATCGATGGCGCCCGGCGGGCTGAGGAAGCGAAGCTCCGCGAGATCGAGGAGCAGAAGCACCGCATAGAGGAAGAAGCTCAGCGCAAGGTGGAGGAGGAAGCTGAAAGGCTTCGCGCCGCTGCCGAAGCCGAGGAAACCGCCAAGGCGCCCAAACAGGACATGGCGCCAAGGCGGGAAGAGCCGGTAGCGCGGGCTCCAGCTCCAGCCCGGCCGCATCGCCGTGTCGGTCCCGATAGCTTTCGCGTTATTACGCCTCCGCAAACAGAACGCCGGCAGCAAGCCGCGCCACCTCGCGACACGCAGGAGGAGAGGGCTCCAGCCGCTCCAGCCGCGCGCGATGGCGAGCGCGGCCCCGCGAGGAGGGATGCAACGGGCCGCGAGGGGCCTCGCGGTCCCGCCCGCGATGGTGCACGGCCCGGTGGCGCGCGCCCCGGTGCTGCCGCCGGCGCATCCGCGCGCCCAGGTTTCGGTGCAAGGCCCGGCGCGGGAGCGGGGGGGCCAAAGCCGGCGCCTGCCCTGGACGCCTCGGGACGCCCAGAGCGCGTGCATATAGATGGCGCGGCCCGCACGCGTGCGGACACCGAAGAGGAAGAACGCCGCGTCAAGCGTGGAATTCCTGGCAAGGCACCGGAGCGGGCGGCGCCCGCCAAGAAAACAACCGTCGAGAGGACCGGCCGTCAGCGCCTGACTTTGTCCAACGCTCTCAATGAGGAGCAAAAGGAGCGGAGCCTCGCTTCGCTTAAGCGCCAGCGCGAGCGTCAAAAGCTTCAGGCGCTTGGCACACAGCAGGAGCGCGTCAAGATTCAGCGGCAAGTTCAGTTACCCGAGGCGATAACGATCCAAGAACTCGCCAACCGCATGGCCGAGCGCGCCGTCGATATCATCAAGTTCCTGATGAAACAGGGACAAATGCTGAAGATCAACGATGTGATCGACGCCGACACCGCGGAGCTGATCGCAACCGAATTCGGCCACACGGTGAAGCGCGTCTCCGAGGAGGATGTCGAGGAAGGCTTCATCGGCGAGACCGATGCGCCCGAGACACGTCAGCCTCGCGCGCCTGTCGTGACCATCATGGGCCATGTCGATCACGGCAAGACCTCCCTGCTCGATGCCATCCGCCAAGCCAACGTCGTTGCTGGCGAGGCCGGTGGCATTACCCAGCATATCGGCGCCTATCAGGTTCGCACGCCGGGTGGCGCGCCCATCACATTTATCGATACGCCGGGCCACGCCGCGTTTACCGCGATGCGTGCACGCGGCGCCAAGGTGACGGACATCGTGGTGCTGGTCGTGGCCGCCGACGACGGCGTGATGCCGCAAACGGTTGAAGCCATCAACCACGCCAAGGCGGCGGGCGTTCCGATTATCGTGGCCATCAACAAGATCGATAAGCCCGGCGCCGACCCCGTCCGGGTTCGTACCGACCTGCTATCCTACGAAATCGTCGTGGAAAGCATGGGCGGCGACACCCTTGAAGTCGAGGTCTCGGCGAAGCAGAAACTCAATCTCGATAAGCTCCTGTTAGCGATCCAGCTGCAAGCCGAGGTCTTGGAGCTTGGAGCCAACCCGGACCGCCCGGCAGAGGGCATTGTCATCGAGGCGAAGCTTGAACGCGGCCGCGGCCCTGTCGGCACGGTCCTCGTTCAACGCGGCACCCTCAAGGTCGGCCAGCTCGTGGTGGCTGGGCGCGCCTGGGGCCGCGTGCGAGCGCTTATCGACGACAAGGGCGACAACGTCGTTACCGCCGGCCCCTCGACTCCCGTGGAGGTGCTGGGCTTCGATAGCGCACCGGACGCTGGCGATCAGCTGGCCGTGGTCGAGAACGAGGCCCGCGCCCGCGAACTGACCGAGCACCGCGTCCGCAAGTTGCGCGACATAAGGTCGGCCGGCGCAGGCGCCCGCACGCTCGAACAGATGATGAAACAGGCCTCCAAGGACGGCAAGAAGGAGTTCCTTCTTATCATCAAGGGCGACGTGCAAGGCTCCGTCGAGGCCATCAACTCGGCGCTCGACAAGCTTGGCACCGAGGAGGTGGGAGCGCGCATTATCCATTGGGCGGTGGGCGGCATAACCTTATCCGACGTGGCTCTGGCCGAGGCATCCGGCGCCATTATCGTGGCTTTCAACGTGCGGGCCGACGCGCAAGCCAAGCAGCAGGCCGAGCGCGACGGCATCGAGATCCGCTACTA
>PMBZ01000021.1:385-30199 GCA_003153975.1 Hyphomicrobiales bacterium | reverse complement strand
ATCGCGGGCGATTTCGATGGTTTCGGTTATCGTGCGGTCGGCTTTCTCGCCGAAGCCGCCCGCGCCGAATTCACCCGTCACCGGGCTTGAGACCCGAAACTCTCCTGGCAACCTCTCTACGAGTTGGCCGTCAACGTCTGCACCTTACTAATCACAAGGATAGCTCAAAGTCCCAGATCGACAAGCATCGGATAACAGGCCGATGTTTTTGTCGAAAAGTTCTAGGCGAATAATATCGAGCTGCATGTTGGCAAGCGTCTTAATCTCACCGATTTTGGTCGTGCTTACGGAGAGGTAGTAGGAATTAGATGGAGTTTATCTAAATATGTTGGTGTCGTGCAAGCTCGCTGTCAAGGCATCTCCCGCCGGGAAATACCTTGCGCGCGCAAGCCGTGAGAGTTCCACTTACCCGCGGGCAAAGCGGGCGAACTTGGCCTTCGGCGTATCGAGCGCGGCGGCGCCGAGGCGGCGNNGTGGCTGATGACCACGGCGCAGCCGGGGAAATCCTCTAGCGCCGCTTCAAGGCTCGACAGCGTCTCCACATCGAGATCGTTCGTCGGCTCGTCGAGCAGCATCAAATTCCCGCCCTCTTTCAGCATCTTAGCCAGATGCACGCGGTTGCGCTCGCCGCCCGAAAGCTGCCCCACCTTCTTCTGCTGGTCAGGCCCCTTGAAGTTGAACCAGCCGCAATAGGCGCGGCTCGGCACTTCGCGCTTGCCGATCATGAGCTGGTCGAGCCCGCCGGAAATCTCCTCCCACACGCTCTTCTTGGGGTCGAGCGCGTCGCGGCTTTGATCGACATAGCCGAGCTTCACCGTGTCGCCGACACGGATCGAGCCGGCATCGGGCTGCTCCTGGCCGACGATCATGCGGAACAGCGTGGTCTTGCCCGCGCCGTTCGGCCCGATCACGCCAACGATGCCGCCCGGCGGCAGCTTGAATTCGAGGCCGCTCATCAGCGTGCGGCCGTCATAGCTTTTCGTGAGATGCTCGGCCTCCAGCACAACGCCGCCGAGCCGCGGGCCGGTTGGAATCTGGATTTGCGCCTTGCCCACCTGGTCGCGCCCGGCCTCCTCGGCCAGCTTCTCGTAAGCGGTGATACGCGCCTTGCTCTTGGCCTGCCGCGCCTTCGGGCTCGCCCTGATCCACTCCAGCTCGCGCGCCATGGTGCGCTGCTTGGCCTCGTCCTCGCGGCTCTCCTGCGCCGCGCGCTTGGCCTTCTGCTCAAGCCAGCTCGAATAATTGCCCTTGTAGGGGACTCCCTGGCCGCGATCGAGTTCCAGCGTCCAGCTCGTGATGCTGTCGAGGAAGTAGCGGTCGTGGGTGACGAGGATCACGCAGCCAGGATAGTTTTCGAGATAATGCTGGAGCCAATCGGTGGTCTCGGCGTCGAGATGGTTGGTCGGCTCGTCGAGCAGCAGGATGTCGGGGCGCGACAGCAGCAGCTTCGTCAGCGCGACGCGGCGCCGCTCGCCGCCGGAGAGGTTCTCCACGCTTGCATGCGGCGGCGGGCAGTTCAGCGCCTGCAACGCCTGCTCCACCTGCGCGTCGAGGTCCCACAAATTCTGNNGTCTCGTCGGAATAGTTCATCGCCAGCTCGTTATAGCGGTCGACCATGGCCTTCTTCTCCGCCACGCCCTCCATCGCATTGCCGAGCACGTCCATATCGGGGTGAAGCTGCGGCTCCTGCGGCAGGTAGCCGACTTTGATGCCCTCGGCCGCCCAGGCCTCGCCCTGGAACTCCTTCTCGACGCCCGCCATGATCTTGAGCAGCGTGGATTTACCGGAGCCGTTGACGCCCACGACGCCGATCTTCGCATCGGGCAGGAAGGAAAGCTGGATGTTGTTCAGCACCTGCTTGCCGCCGGGGTAGGTCTTGGAAAGCTTCTGCATCGTGTAAACGTATTGCGGGGCGGCCATGGGGTTTCCTTATGTTTGGGGCGCGGATCGCCGCGCGGGCCACGAGGGGCGGCGCGGGAGCGATTTGGCATGCGCGGGAATCTTGGGATGTATGTAGCGGATCGCGCGCGGCGGCTCAAGCCGCCGTTCTCCGGTTAAATTTTGGGGGAAAAATTCAACCAGGTCCTATATGATGCCTATCTGAGAACTTGGCGCGGAAGCCTTTGATGAACCTCACTATCGAAAATCTGCCCGAGCGCGTGTGGGATCGCCTCGAAAAAAAGGCGAAGGCGTCTGGCCGCACGGTGGAGGCCGAGGCTGCGGCTATCCTTTCAGATTCTCTGGCTGACGAAAGGAACGCCGAGGAAATGGACGACCTCCAAAGGATGGTGCGTAAAATGCATCGCGGGAAGTTGCCGGAAGGCGAGGTTGACCGCTTTCTCGCGGATCGGAAGCTTGAGGCCGCGGCGGAGGCCGCGAAACTCGGTTAAAGCCGAAACCGCCCGCAGACTAACGGATAACCTTCACCTGCCCCACGTTTGGCAGGTTCGACCAGATTGCATCGGTTGGACCTGCGACCGCACATGGGCGCAGCTTGACGCCAGGTATCGCGTAACGGTCATGCGGTAGGGGAACCAGCCTGCGCATCGCATAGGGCAGTAGCATTTGCAGTGTCGAAAAGAGGCGCGGATGGCAGAAATCGGCTTTATCGGGCTCGGCAACATGGGCGGGCCAATGGCCGCCAATTTGATCCACGCTGGCCATAAGCTCAAGGTTTTCGACTTGTCGCAGGCAGCGGTTGCAAGGCTCGCCGGCGCCGGGGCGGGCGCGGCCACCTCCGCCGCCGATGCCGCCAAGGGCGCCGAAGCCATCGTCACCATGCTGCCCGCGGGCCAGCATGTCCGCGACACCTACCTCGGGCCGCAGGGGCTGATCGCGGCTGCGGCGGCCGGCAGCCTGCTCATCGACTGCTCGACCGTCGACGTGGCAACCGCCCGCGAGGTCGGCGCGGCGGCAACGGCGGCGGGCCACGAGATGCTCGACGCGCCCGTCTCCGGCGGCACTGGCGGGGCGCAGGCCGGCACGCTCACCTTCATGGCCGGCGGCAGCGATACAGCGTTCGCGCGCGCCGAACCCATCCTCTCCTGCATGGGCAAGGCCGTCATTCACGCTGGCGGACCGGGCAACGGCCAGGCGGCCAAGCTCTGCAACAATATGATCCTCGGCATCTCCATGATCGGCGTTTCCGAGGCCTTCGTGCTGGCCGGGAAGCTGGGCCTCAGCCACCGGACGCTGTTCGATATCGCGTCCAAGTCCTCGGGCCAGTGCTGGTCGCTGACGAGCTATTGCCCAGTGCCGGGGCCGGTGCCCGCCTCGCCTGCGAACCGTGAATACGCAGCGGGTTTCACGGCGGCGATGATGCTGAAAGACCTGAAGCTCGCCCAAGCCGCAAGCCGCGACGTGAGCGCCAACACCCCGCTCGGAGCTGAAGCCGCGGCGCTATATGCACTATTCGAAAGCCATGGCGGCGGCTCGCTCGACTTCTCGGCTATCTTTAAGTTCCTGAGCGGCAAGACATAATCTTGGGTTAAGGCAGCCCAGACATCCGCACGGCGCCACCGCTCCGGCCGCGCCGGGCATTTCGCTAAAACTTGCCACGAATTAGCAGGTCATTAATCTTTCCCGTCTAGGTTGTGCATACCGGAAGTAAGTGCAACCTAGAGGATATTCCGTGACATGATCGCAGATATCGCGCGTGTTCAACCAGACGACCAGAACCTGAAATCTAATTATCTCGTTACCCTAAGGATGATTGAGAGGCTGCACCGCCTCCTGCTCGACCTCATTAAGGACGAGTTCGAGCGTGTGGGCCGCACCGACGTCAACAGCGTCCAGGCTCTTCTGTTATTTAATATTGGCGACATCGAGTTAACTGCGGGCGAACTCAAGACCCGCGGCCTCTACCTAGGCTCCAACGTTTCTTATAACCTCAAGAAGCTGGTCGAAAGCGGCTATATTCATCATCAGCGCTCCCGCACCGACAAGCGCTCGGTCCGCGTGAAGCTTACCGAGAAGGGCAAGGCCATCTCCGAGATGGTGAACAAGCTCCTGGAGCGGCAGCTCACCATGATCGAGAAGGTCGGCGGCGTGGGCGTGCCGGACCTCAGGCATTTCAACCAGATCTCCGTCAAGCTCGAACGCTTCTGGGGCGACCAGATCCGCTATCAGCTCTGACACCGGGACGCACTTACTCCCGGCTGGTGCCGCGCGCCGCGGCGGTTTCCGTCCCGCCCGCGCACGGTATCCGGTTTTGGCCAAGGTTCAGGTAACCCCGTTATGGCCATAATTGACCTTCATCACCACAGTCACGGGATTTTCGTGTCGCGGCAGGCACGCCAACTCCCAACTTGAACGGTTTGGAAGGCATGATGGGGATCGTGAAACGGGGATGGCTGGCCGCCCTTGGCGGAGCCGCCCTGATAGTTGCGGCGAGCCCGTTCGAGGCGAACGCTCAACGAAGCAGGCTCGACGATTGGCTCGGGTTCGATCAATCGGGCGACGCTTTCGATCAATCTGGCCGGGCCCCCGCCGCCCGCGAGACCGAAGCGCAGCCGCAGCCCGAGCGCGGTTTTCCGACGCTCGCGAGAGAGAACGTAACCGCAACCCGGAATATCGTAAAGCGGTACGCCGAGCTGGTTACACGCGGCGGCTGGGCGCAATTGCCTGCCATCGAGCTGCGCACGGGCATGAGCCATCCCGCAGTGGTGCAGCTCCGCAAGCGCCTCCAGTCCACAGGCGATCTGCAGGCCTATGGCGGCTATCCGGAAATATTCGATTCTTATGTCGAGAACGCCGTGAAGAAGGCGCAGGCCCGCTTCGGCCTGCCCGCGACGGGCTTTCTCGACAAGGCCACGATCGACGAGCTAAACGTGCCCGTGGCCGCGCGGCTGCGCCAGCTCCGCATCAACCTGGCCCGGCTCATGAGCCTCACGCCCAATATCCCCGCCGGCAAGTTTGTCAACGTGAACATCCCGTCGGTGCAGATCGAGGCCGTCAATAACGGTCAGGTCGTTTCACGCCACACGGGCGTTGTCGGCAAGCCGGACAGGCCTTCCCCTCTGATCAATTCGGCCATCGAGGAGATCAATTTCAATAAGGACTGGTTCGTTCCGCCGACGGTCTTGAAGTCCGACTTGATCCCCAGAGGGCGCGCGTTGCAGGGCAAGGGCGAGGATGCGCTAACGGAGCACAAGATCGATGCCTATGCCGATTTCACCGCTTATCAGAAAGGCCTGAAGATCGACCCAAAGTCGATCGATTGGAACTCCGATGCGCCGCTGCATTATTTCTATGTGCAGAATGGCGGCCCGGAGAATCCGCTCGGCTTCGTGAAGCTCAATTTCCAAAGCCCCCATCACGTTTATATGCACGATACGGCCGCCCCCAGCATTTTCTCGCAAAGCTTCCGGGCGGAAAGCTCGGGCTGCGTGCGCGTGCAGAACGTCCACCAGCTAGCGGCCTGGCTTCTGGAGGAGAACGGCTGGACCGTTCAGCAGGTTCTGCGCATGAAGGAAACCGGCGAGCGGCTCAATATCCGCCTCAAGAAGCGCGTGCCGCTGTTCTGGACCTATATCACCGCCTGGGGAACGCCAGACGGCGGGGTGCAATTCCGCCGCGACATTTATCGCCAGGATAACGGGGACGCAGTCGCCTCGGCGGAATAGCGCCAGGCGCATCGCGGAACGGCGAGCGCCCACACAAAAGCTGGCGATTGCCAAGTTCCGGCATATTCGGGGGGTTCAACCCCTCATCCTGTCCTTCTCCCAATGGGAGAAGGGACTCCTGAACAGCCCGCAGCGGATCTTCTGGCGTTCCCTCTCCCATCCATATCCGCTCGCGGATATGGACACCTTTGAGTAGCAAGCTCGCCAAGGCGAGCTTGCGTGGGAGAGGGACAGGGTGAGGGAAGATTCCCTCCGTGCAAGCCAGCACTTACGGGGAATGGATCGGCCAGTTTGCTACTGCTTCGCTTCCAGCTTGATGCCGGTTTCCTTTTCCGCCTTTTCGGCCGCCGCGTCGACTTCCTTCTCGATCGCCGGCATGCTCTCGGTCATATAGGCGGCCATCTTCGCCATCGCCGACTTGCCGAGCGCCCCGCTGTAGAAATCCGCAAGCGCCTTCAACTCGTCCGCTGTGAACACCTTCACGAGGCCCGCCTGCGCGGCTGCCTTAACCGCGCCCGCGTTGAGGCTCTTCTGCATGGCCGCGGCGAAGGTCTTCTGTTGCTGCTCGGGCAAGCTTAGCGCGATATTTTTGACCATGTCGGCGGCGGCGCTGTCCGGCGGCACCGCTTGCAGGTAGCGGGCGGCCTCCTGAGCCCGGTTTTGCGGCGTATCGTCCAGCGCGAAAGCCGAGACCGGGTAGCCGATGAGCAAGCCGAGACAGAAAAGCCGGGCGAAGGAAACCATTTTGAGTTCTCCACAAAAGATTAGGGCTTTGACGCCAATGTGGGCCTGCGCCGCCGCTTAGGACATAAAGCGATGTTTATGTCTTTATTGCATTTCGCGGCGGCGCACGCTACCAATCACCAGATTTATCGTCCACGAGAGAACGGACCAAGGAGAATTCCGTGTCATCACCAGCCAATGATTTCCTCGTCAAGGATCTGAGCCTCTCCGAATGGGGCCGCAAGGAAATGGATATCGCCGAGATCGAGATGCCTGGTCTCATGGCCGTCCGCGAGAGGTTCGGCAAGGAGCAGCCGCTCAAAGGCGCCCGGATCGCGGGCTGCCTGCACATGACGATCCAGACTGCGGTTCTGATCGAGAGCCTGCAGGCGCTGGGCGCCGAGGTGCGCTGGTCCTCCTGCAACATTTTCTCGACGCAGGATCACGCCGCCGCCGCCATCGCCGCGCGCGGTACGCCGGTCTTCGCCATCAAGGGCGAGACGCTCGACGAATATTGGCAATATGTCGACCGCATCCTGGAATGGCCGGGCGGCGTGCCGGCGAACATGATCCTCGACGACGGCGGCGACGCCACGCTGATCGTGCAGCTCGGCGCCGAGGCGGAGACCAATCCGGCCGTGCTCTCCAACCCGAAGAGCGAGGAAGAGGAGTCCCTGTTCAAGACCATCAAGGCGCGGCTTGAGCGCACCCCCGGCTGGTACTCGAAGGTGAAGGCGGCCATCAAGGGCGTGTCCGAGGAAACCACCACGGGCGTGCACCGGCTCTANNGCACCGACGTGATGATGGCCGGCAAGCTCGCGGTCGTCTGCGGCTATGGCGACGTGGGCAAGGGCTCGGCGCAATCGCTGCGGGGGGCCGGCGCCCGCGTGGCCGTGACCGAGGTCGATCCGATCTGCGCGCTTCAGGCCGCGATGGACGGCCACGAGGTCGTGACACTCGACGACTGGGCGGACAAGGCGGACATTTTCGTCACCGCCACTGGCAACGTGGACGTGATTACCATCGAGCACATGCGCAAGATGAAGGACATGGCCATCGTCTGCAACATCGGCCATTTCGACAACGAGATCCAGGTCGCTTCCCTGCGCAACCTCAAGTGGATCAATGTGAAACCGCAGGTCGATATGATCCAGTTCCCGGATGGCAAGCGCATTCTGCTGCTGTCCGAGGGCCGGCTCGTCAACCTGGGCAACGCCACCGGGCATCCGAGCTTCGTGATGAGCGCTTCGTTCTCGAACCAGGTGCTGGCGCAGATCGAGCTGTGGACCAACGCCGGCAACGGCAAGTACGGCAACCATGTCTACACGTTGCCGAAGCACCTCGACGAGATGGTCGCGCGGCTGCACCTCGATAAGCTCGACGTGAAGCTGACGCAGCTCACGCAGGAGCAGGCGGACTATATCGGCGTGCCGCTTCAGGGGCCGTTCAAGTCGGAACTGTATAAGTACTAGGCGCACGAAGGCGGGGACCCATGGAAAGCATACTTGCTGACATGGGTCCCAACCTCAGATACCAGCACTGCGGCGGATATAGGCCGGTCCCAGGGCAAGCTAGGTGTCTAGTGCCCGCTTCCTGGGAAACATCGGAAAGAAAGTCAGCTGCTTTTTCAGTCTGATTGTATCCCCTACGGCAATGGTATTGGCCTTGCGCCGTTCGCCTCCTGCAGGTGTAATTACTTCCAGGTCTGGATTCTCGATGATCGCTGTATGCACGTCGTCCGAGTGAGCCGGCGTCATATTATAGATGCCACCGTAAAAGTCTGCCACTGAGATCACGTCCCCGCTCTCCGAAACCAGACGAGGAATGTCATCAAATAATTGCTGCCTGGATCGCTCCCGCCCTGAATCGTCAAAAAGGTAGAGGTCAAGCCCATCATGAGAAGGATCGTAGGAGAGCATTTCGAGGCCGGAGCGGCCGAAGTGGGCTTGGAGGCTACTATTGTCGTGCAGGGTGTTATTGTAGACCTGTCGGGCGACGTGCGAGTTTGCAAAGTGAATGAGCCAGTAGCGCCATCCGTCTGGATTATGGATTGAGAACGGGCTGACATAGGCTGCACACCTACTGAAAGCATTGAAGACAATACGCTCAGCCGCTCCAAGCCATTCGCGCTTGCTTAGCATGCCGCTTTGGAGACTCTGCAATTGTTCTTCTGATATGCCAAACGGAACAAGCTGCGAATGGAGACCGACAGGATCAGACTTTTTCAGGAAGGTAAGGAGAGAGGTGATCCCAAAAGTGTAAAAGATTTCGGCGGATCTGAACGATTGAAGGATATCCACCAGTGAACTTTTTTCAACACGGCTGTGGCCGCACTGGTCTAGGTTAAATAGCACGTTCGAATAGCGTCCTGAAGTCAACAGCTGCTTGATTGCTGGGTAGGCCTCCTCGAAGGTTTTATACATATATTCAATGCGAAGATGTAGGCGAGGAGACGATGCTTTAACCTTGGCTTCGAAAGGAGCAACATGTGCCTTCAGGATCTCGATTACGTCGCGGTCGAAATCATTGAAGACCATCAGGCACTCAATATCGATCGATGCCATCCCGTTCGCGGCTCGCACGACATTAAGAGACTCCAGAGCGCGATCAAGTTCCTCAATGAAAATAAGGGGTGAACCTGGGCTGCCGCATTCGTAGCGACCGCCACCGGCAAATCCATCGATTACAGCAAGCCGAAACTTCGCTTGCTGCGGTAACTGGCAGCGGGTGCGAAGATAGTCCACAAAGTACTCCCGTACGATTTTGTGTTTGCGGCGCGAATGCTCTAAGAGCGTTGCGCCCGCTTTCCATGCATAAGGTTTTTCGGTCATATCTATTCAACCAAGAACGAGGTTACTAATTCGACATTGTCAATTAACTTAAAGAATGGGCTGAGGCATCTCATCCCACGTTTTGCCACGGTACTCGCGCCCGTTCGCCTTTTTTGAGCGGCGTTTTGCGTCTTTTCCCCAGACACCCCACTGCTTAAAGAAAAAAGCGGTGCCGCTCGCGATGCATTGCCTATGAATGCTGTCAATCCACTCCTCACGAATCGGGCGCGCGCCACATCCACTCTCACCGCCGACGATGGCCCAGTGGATACCAGAAAGGTTCACTGTCCCAACACAGCCAAGGAGGGGCTCGAAAGAGATAAATCGCATTGCTGCGGGAACGATGCGGAGATCGTCTATCCTGACCACAGCCTCTTCATCCTCGACACTGGTTCCAAGCCAAACATTCGGTAATATTGCGGAAATACGCCTGTTAACGAACTCTGCCATACGTGCCGGACGCTTGGTCAAAATTTGGTATTGATGCCGAGGAGTTTCGCGCATCACCTGCCACACAGAATCAATGAAGTGGTCGCTCACCGCCGGGTGAAAAAGATCACTCATGGAGTTAACGAATATTGTACGAGGTTTTTTCCAACCATCCGGTATTCGAAGCGCCTCCAAATCCTCGCGAACGACGCCGTTCCAGACGGATCGCCCGCCAGACTTGCGGGTCAATCCAGCATACTTTGGAACTCCCATCGCCTCTAGACGGCGCGCTAAATTCATGGCGTAGCAGTTGGTGCAACCCTTCGACACGATGGAGCACCCGGCAACCGGGTTCCATGTCGCATCCGTCCATTCGATGTCAGTGGCCGCCATGTCTATTCAGTTCCGGGCTGCGAACGAGTCGCACTTTGTTAATGGTAGCGGGCGAATTGGCACTTTAAAAGACGTAACGATTAACGTGATCACCTTCTCCCTAACCCTTGCTGCGCGCCTACAACTCGGAGATTGAGCCTGGCACGCTGAGCCGCCATTGCCTTGACACTCAGTCTGCCAAGACGTAAGTGCTCCTTGGAGGCTTTGCGAGCGAAAGCGCATACATTGCCTTTTCCTTTATGCTGTTAGCTGGCGGCCACCTCACTGCCGTCGGTTAGGCGCCGCACACTCCCCGTCTAGCCCCCGCGCCCATTCTGCGCTAATCCCTCCGCATGCCCCGCTACAAAATCATCATCGAATATGACGGCACGCCCTTCGCCGGCTGGCAAATCCAGGCGAACGGGCCATCCGTGCAAGGCGAGCTGGCGCGCGCCATCGAAGCGCTGAGCGGCGTACACATGGTGCCGCGCGGCGCCGGCCGCACCGACGCCGGGGTGCATGCGCGCGGGCAGGTGGCCCACTTCGATCTGGGTCGGGCGTATCCGGCGAAAACGATGTGCGACGCGCTCAATTTCCACCTGCGGCCCGCCCCCATCGCGATCCTCGATTGCGAGATCGTGGACGAAAGCTTTGACGCCCGCTTTTCCGCAAAGGCCCGGCATTACCTCTACCGCATCGTCAACCGGCGCGCGCGGCTGGCGCTGGATCGCGACCGGGCCTGGCAGGTGGTGGTGCCGCTCGATGCGGCAGCGATGAACGAGGCGGCGCGGCATCTCATCGGCCGCCACGATTTCACGACCTTCCGCTCGTCGCAATGCCAGGGCAAATCGCCGCTACGCACGCTCGACAGGCTGGATGTAGCCCGCGATGGCGAAGATATCTTCATCGCCGCAAGCGCCCGCTCGTTCCTCCACCATCAGGTGCGGTCCATGGCGGGCAGCCTGAAGCTCGTAGGCGAGGGTAAATGGCGCCCCGAAGATATGCGGCGCGCGCTCGAAGCCTGCGACCGCGCCGCCTGCGGCCCCGTCGCCCCCGCCTGCGGCCTCTATTTCATGAAGGTGGATTACGGCGAATCCGCCTGATTGGCTGCACCGCCATCAGGCAAGCTTCGCGGCTGTTGCTTCAATAGCTCTGTTTGCTTGCCGGCCACGTGCCGGAAGCGGAAAACGGCATTGAGCGGGCTCGAAGGGCGAGTCAGGGCCGTCCAGGAGTAGAGCTGGTTTCTGATGCTAAGCGTATATTCTGACTATGCTTTTGAGTTTTTAGCCCATCGCTCCCATTCTGCGGGCTTGATCGAACCGCCGAGGCCGGCTCTAACTGGCCGTTACGCGGGTGCCGGGTGATCGGCAAACGGCCGGTTGTCATCGACGCAACGTCATTCCATGGGCGCAAATGCCACGAACCAAGGTTCGCGCGGGTGTCCCATTCTTTGCAGGCTCGTAAAGACTTTGGCCCTATACACCCAACCCAGCGGGGGCGGAGGTTCCGGAATCGGCTGGAGCACCGGACTCGATCTCGCCGGCAACCGCAGGACGTGCCCGAAACCTTGCAAATTGCCACGGCAGCATTGAAAGTTTTTTGAACGATGGTTTTTGAAGGTATCGCTCCGGTACTGGCCGGAGCACTCACCAAGCATGGCTACACTGAACTGACGCCTGTTCAAACCGCGGTCCTCAAGCAGGAGACGGCTGGCGCCGATCTTTTGGTTTCAGCGCAGACCGGCTCCGGCAAGACGGTGGCTTTCGGTCTCGCCATGGCACCGGACCTGCTGGCCGGCGGCGAGCGCGTTCCAAGAGCCGCCGAGCCCTTGGCTGTGGTCGTAGCGCCGACGCGCGAGCTGGCGTTGCAGGTACGGCGCGAACTCGAATGGCTCTATGAGCCAACCGGAGCCAAAACGGTCTCCTGCGTCGGCGGCATGGACATGCGCCAGGAACGCCGCACGCTGGCCGATGGCGCGCACATCGTCGCCGGAACGCCAGGGCGTCTGTGCGACCACATACGGCGCGGCTCGCTGGACATGTCTTCGGTGCGAACGCTGGTTCTCGACGAAGCCGACGAAATGCTCGATCTGGGCTTCAGGGAAGACCTCGAATTCATTCTCGGAGCCGCGCCCGCGGAACGGCGCACTCTCATGTTCTCGGCGACGGTTCCCAAGCCGATCGCGGCACTCGCCAAACGCTTTCAGCGAGATGCCATTCGCATTTCGATGATCCAGAAGAACGAGCAGCACGCCGATATCGAGTATCGCACCATAACGGTCGGGGCGGCCGAGCGCGAAAATGCTGTCATCAACACCCTGCGCTATTTCGAGGCGAGCAGCGCGCTTGTCTTCTGCTCAACCCGCGAAGGTGTGAACCGTCTCTCAAGCCGGCTCGGAGATCGCGGCTTTTCAGTCGTCGCCCTTTCCGGGGAACTGAGCCAAAACGAGCGCACGCGTGCTCTGCAGTCGATGCGAGATGGCCGGGCCAGGGTTTGCGTTGCAACAGACGTTGCCTCGCGCGGCATCGATTTGCCGAAACTCGATTTGGTCATTCATGCCGATCTGCCCAAAAACAACGAAGCGCTGCTGCATCGTAGCGGCCGCACCGGCCGGGCTGGCCGGAATGGTCTGAGCATCCTCATCACACCGTACAGCAAACGCAGCAGCATGGAGCGAGTTCTGCGCGCGGCTGGGATCGATGCGTCGAGAATGCCGCCGCCCACCGTGGCCGCCATCCTCAAGCGCGATCGCGAGCGCCTTCTTGACGATCCGGTCTTTACCGCCGAGCCGAACGATGAAGAGCTGGACTTTGCGCGGGAACTGCTGGCGGCCCGGAGTCCCGAGCAGATCGCGGTGGCGTTTGTTCGCCAAAACCATGTCAAGCTTCCCACACCGGAGGAGTTTGTGGACACCGGGATGGCTGCGGAAAAATTGGAACCGCCGCGCAACGACTTCGACGGCGGCGTATGGTTCAAGCTATCGGTTGGACGCAAGCAGAAGGCGGAGCCGCGATGGCTTTTGCCGTTGATCTGCCGGGCGGGCGGCATCACGAGGCGCGACGTCGGGTCCATCAGGATTTTCGAAACGGAGAGTCACTTTGAAATAACGCCGCGCTGCGCGGAGACGTTCGCGTCCGCTATCGCACGGTCTGGAACTATCGATGGTTCGATCAGGGTAACCCGGGCCGAAGCTAATCGTGCGGATGCCGCACACGGAGCGAATGAGCGCGAGCATAAGAGAGTTGGGGCGAAACCTCACGGCAAAGCGGGAGGGCGAGACTATATGCGGGCCAAGCTTGCTGGCGGCCGGCGAAAAAGGGAGAAAACCTGACGATTGCCATAAACACAAATATCGATAGCCGCAGCGAGATGCCGATTCAGCGGCTGGAAAAGTGGTGGCTACGCCCGGAAACGAACCGGGGTACTCGGATTTGCAGGACTGTCGCCTCCGTGCCGCTTTTGACGTTATAGGGGCAAAGGGCCGGGCGGGCACGCGGATGAGTTCGGCCAGCCTTGGGACGGCGGGCGCCCCGGGCACTTGCGGACAATCGCTGAGGTGGACGGCCTGCTCGCTTGTTACGATTGGTACAATTTAGCCGGAAGGGCTTGAGTCCTGGGCTGCGCCCGCCGCGCCGGCGCGCTCAAGGTGCGCTCGGCGTGCCGCCAAGGCGGGGGCAGTCTCCAGCTGCCAATGGCGGTACGAAGCGCCGCTGGGATCGGCGGGCCGGCCGGCAGCCTCCCGCTCATGCTGCCGCTCCCGATCGTAGGGAGGCAGATTAGCGGTTTCGAAGTAGTGGGCCTTCTTGGGGTAATGCGCGGGGCCGGCCGCATGAATGGTGGATGTAGGCCGCGCCGGGTCGAGCGCGTTTGCGGCGAGCGGCTCGTCCTGCTGGAGGATTTCCGAAACCTCCTGCACGAACCAATATTCAGGGGCCGCGGCCGGCTGGCCGCTTTGCTTGCGGCGCCCAGCGACCTGCGCGGCGGTGTTTGGGAAACGCTTTTTCACCCAATCGTGCCCAACGGTATAGGCCTTGCCGCGGATGACGATCAGACTGAGGGCCGTGTGATCATCCCGGATCGTCAGCGCCCCTTGTGGGTTGGACCAAAGTTTCGCGGCATGGCCGTGGATGAAGTTTCCGGTGAAGTAGGGCATCAGAATGCTTGCCCTGGAACCGTCGCGGACCAGGAAGCCGGCTTTGCCGGCGTCGCCGTTGCGGGGCGAAATGCCCGGCAGGCCCGATGCCGAAACCGTCACCTGAAACAGCTCGAATTGCTTCGCCAGCAAGTTTTCAAGAGGATCGAAGGGGGTCCACCGCTCCGGGGGCACATTTCCTGGGTTCGATACCCGCCGCTTGACGAAGAGGTTCAGCGAGCAATGGGCAAACAACTCCTCCGTGGCGCCCACGAAAAAGTGCAGCACGGCGTTCCGCGCCGATGCCGCTTGGCGCCAGGGATTGAGGAAATCCTTTTCAAGCCCGTAGTCCGCCTCCAGCGCCTCCGGCGATAGAATCTGCGTGCCGAACAAGGTGATGTGCAGGCCCATTGCATCCGGGTCGTGAGGATGCAGGGCGAGAATGGCGAGCTTTCCCGTGTGCCGCACGGCATCCGCCAGCTCGATGAGCGCGCCGGCAGCGCCGCGGCGCCTTGCGCGCGCACCCGGAGTTGTGCAGCGCACGGGCTCCCCAGCGGCGAGTTCCTTGTAGGTCCAGGGCATTGGCAGCCGCCCGGACAGCCAGCGGCCGATATCCCGTACCCTATCGAGGCCGGTGGGTTGCGGCAGAGCCAAGGGAACCGCCACGATTTGGCGATCGAGCACGATCACGGGCGGCGCGCCATCGGCCTCCTCCACCATGGCGGCGCATAGCGGCCGGTGCCTGCCCCAAAGCCGGCCGCGGCTTTTCCCGCCGCAGCCCAGGAGCGCCAGCGTCGCGGTCGCCGCGTAGGCGCTCATCGTTGTGTTGAGATATTGCCGGTATTGACGCTCGTAGAAGAGATCCGCTCCCCTGAGGCCGGCCGCTTCCGGCTGCTCCTGCGCAGCGTCCGGGCGTGCCTTTTTACTGAGCAGATATTGAAAGACGTGCTCGTTTGCCGGGCCGGGCACCCCGCTTCGCCGGAGCCAGCGCTCGGCAGCGGCCTCGCGCCAGTGAGGCGGCAGCGCGCCAAGTGCTGAGTGCGCGAGATCGCCAATCAGTGTCCTTGTGTAGCGCCCGCCATCCGCAACCTGCGGCTGCGCAGCAGGATTACTCCGTTGAAATCCAAATTGAAGCAAATCAATCCCCCTCGAAAGCTTCGAGGATACGCCGGAATATCGGTGTCTTCCATGTGACCAGTTTCCGCAGTATTTATAATTGCATTAACAAAAGTTATGGGTAGTTCCGTCGATCCTGGAATAGCGGCGAAGTTATTGCCACATAAGACTTTACCGCGCAACGCCTGCTAATCATGCAGGTGTAATCTTGTTCCCGCTTTGATTGAGGTGGCCGGTTGCGCCGCCATCGCCGCGAAGCGGCCGACGGCTTACGCCCTATGACCGGCTGTTCCCTCCGCCAGCGTGGCGGGCAGATTGGGTTTGAGCGCCTCCAGCGTCTTTTCGAGCGCGCCGCCCAGCGTGCCGATGGCGGCGGCGGCGCGTCGTATTTGAGATTGCCCGCGACGATGGCCCGGCGCACGCCGAGTCGCGTCAAGCTTTTGGCGAAGCGCCAGTTCTGCGTAAGCACAAGATCGAAGCGGGAGAACACGGGCTTGGACAGGCTCGAAAGCCAAGCCCAGCGCTTGCCCGAGCGGGGCGACATGCGGCCGTTGACGAGGACAAGCGGGATTTTCCTGTCGCTCGCCTCGACGATCCGGTTCGGCCAGAACTCGGATTTGGTAAAGAGCGCTGCCCAGAAGCCGCATGTGGCGCATCCGCAACGGTTGCAAACGAATGCCAAATCTAAAGCAATGCTCGGTTTTACCCGGCCGCCTTATCCGCTAATTGTCTAAAACGCTGGCTGGAACCACCGGCTAAGGTCAGCCAAGCGGCGCTCCCCGCGCGCTGCGTTACAGCGTCCTGGGCAAGGACGAGACCAGTAGGGGGCGCATGTTTTTTGTGTTTGTTGTCACGGAGGGGGTACATGAAGACCACAATTAAGCTTACGGCTCTTGGCGCCATCGCGCTCGCCGCATCTTCGACCGCAGCGCTTGCTACCTCGGAAATGCCGGCCGGCATCACAACCGGCATCGCTCTCGGCGCTCCGCTACCTGAAGGCGTTTACGATATTTCCATCGCCAGCTACGGCGGCCAAAAAAGCGCGACGTCCGTCGATGCCAGGAACTTGGCATACGCCCTGCCGGTATGGCTGATCTGGTCGACCCCCTGGCAGATCGCCGGCGGCCGCATCATGCTCGACACCACCACAGCCGTCGCCGACACTTGGTCGCCCGGCTCCCCTGGCGCTGACAGCTTTCTGAACACCCTTGTCGAGGGATCTATCGCCTGGAACTTGGGCAATGGCTGGAATGCTTCGGTCCGCGCTGGCGTGTGGCTGCCGAGCACGCAGACCTTGCCGATGCTTCTGGGCCGCGACTATGCTGCCTTCCAGGGCGGCGGTTCGATCAGCTACGTGGCTAACGGCTGGAACCTGACGGCTACGGGTCTCTATGGCGCGGGCCGCAGCAGCTACAACGCTTATATGCAGAAGCAGGCCGATTGGGTGAACCTCGACCTGACCGCCACCAAGAAGCTCGGCAAGATGGAAATCGGCGCGATCGCTTACGGTTCATGGGATTTGAACAGCGACGCCAATAGCGCTATGAGCGTCTGCTGGCGCTGCAAGCAGAGCCAATTCGCCGTCGGCGGTCTTGTCGGCTATGACTTCGGCTCCTTCATCGCTCAGGCGAAACTGGCTACCGACGTTGCTTCCGAGAACTACACCGGCAAGGAAACTCGCGGCACGCTGACGATCATCAAGCCGCTCTGGAATCCGGCTTCCGACGGTCCGCTGAAGTAAGCTCCAGCTTACATCCGGCATTCGAGCCAGCGGCGAAAGCCGCTGGCTTTTTTTGTTGGGAACGGGCATTTCCGGGACAAGGAGAAACAGCCGCCGCGCCAGTAGCGCGGGCGAGGCTTCCGCAGCGCCATTCTCGAGAAGGAGCGTGAAATATCGGCTGCGCGGCCCACACACTCAGTTGCTATGGCACGGCTTGCCCTACGGCTGTCCGGTTGGTTTCGCTTGCGCTTTGCCCAGCCGGCTAGCCCGGCCGCTTCATCTACTTGTTGGGCGGGCATGCTCCGCGGGGCTAGGCAGATAGGGTTTGAGCGCCTCCAGCGTCTTTTCGAGCGCGCCGCCCAACGTGCCGATGGCGGCGGCGGCGCGGCGCTTCATTTCTTCCGCCTCCTCCGGGTTCTCGAACAACCCCTTGAGTGCAGCGGCAAGCTCCTCCGGCCCCGAGACCAAGCGGAAGCCATCATAGCGCTGCAAGGCCGTGTAGGTCTCGGCGAAATTGAAGGTGTGCGGGCCACTCAGGATACCCGAGCCCAGCTTCACGGCCTCGATGGGGTTCTGCCCGCCATGCGCGATCAGCGAGCCGCCGATGAAGGACAGCGGCGCGAGCTTGTAGAACAGCCCCAGTTCGCCGAGCGTGTCGGCGACGTAGATTTGCGTGCTGGCGGAAATGGGCTCGCCCGCCGAGCGGCGCGCAACGTTGAAGTGCTGGCCACGAAGCAGGGAAGCGATGGCCTCGCCGCGCTCGGGATGGCGCGGCACGATGACGGTCAAGAGCGACGGCATCGTGCTTTGCAGGATTCCCGCAGCGCGCGCGACGGCTTCGTCCTCGCCGGGATGCGTGCTAGCCGCGAGGAAAATGGGCCGGTCCGCCACGCGCACGCGCAACTCCTCCACCGCGCGTGCATCGACCGGGGGCGGCGGCGCGTCGTATTTGAGATTGCCCGCGACGATGGCCCNNAGATCGAAGCGCGAGAACACGGGCTTGGAAAGGCTCGAAAGCCAGGCCCAGCGCTTGCCCGAGCGGGCAGACATGCGGCCGTTGACGAGGACAAGCGGGATTTTCCTGTCGCTCGCCTCGACGATCAGGTTCGGCCAGAATTCGGATTCGGTGAAAAGGGCGAGGCTCGGCTGCCAGTGCTTGATAAAGCGCCGGCAAAAGCGCGGGCTGTCGAGCGGGATGAATTGGTGGATCGCGCCCTCGGGCAGCCGCTCGGCTGCGATCTTCGAGGATGTGACCGTCACTGTGGTGAGCAGGATGTTGAGCGAAGGGCAACGCCGCTTCAGCTCGTGTATGAGCGGCAGCACCGCGTTGGTTTCGCCCACGCTTGCCGCGTGAAACCAGAAGAGTGGACCCTCGGGGCGCGGCACGCTGGCGATGCCGAGGCGCTCAGGCAGCCGCGCGGGCACCTCCTTACCGCGTGCGGCGCGCTGGTGCAGGATCGCGCCGGCGGCGGGACGCGCGGCCGAAGTCGCGGCGCGGTAGAGCGAAAGCAGGAAGCCCGAGCGGCGGGGCGGCTGCGCGGACCGGGGAGTGGTCTTGCGCGCATCGCTGCCTGCCAGCTCGTAGGCGCGCTCCGTCGCCGCGTTCATGGCCGCTTCCACCTTCTGGCGGAAGGCTTCTAAAGTCTCCTCATCGGCATCGCGCGGCACATGGATCGGATCGCCCGCCACCATCGCGAGCTTGGAAAACGGCAGGTTGAAGGTGAAGCGGCTCCAGGTGGGCAGCGTGAAAAAGCGGCTTGTGGCAATCGCGAGCGGTAAGATGGGCCGGCCGGACATGCGTCCGAGCGTGACAATGCCGAGGCCTGCGACGCGGGCAGGTCCTGGCGGGATGTCGGTGGTCATCGCCACTGTGGTGTTCTGGCGCAAGGCTTTGAGCGCGGCCCTGAGCGCCGAGGCGCCGCCGCGATCTTTTCCTTTTCCGCCCGCGCCCGCTCCCCGGATCAGCCCCATGTCGAAGTTCAGGAGCGTGCGGCCGATCATTTCGCCGTCCGTGTGCCGGGCCACCATGTTACTCACCGCGACGGTCTTGGGCTTGATGAGCGGCAGCAGCAAAAACTGCCCGTGCCACATGGCCACGATCATGGGGCTCAGGCTTTCGAGATAGGCGTCTGTGTCCGCCGGCTCCCGGATCACCTTGGAGGTGGCATAAACGAAGCGGATGTGGCGCGCGGCGAGCTTGCCGACCGTGTTCATGAAGAACTCGGACTGTTGCAGCCTGCGGCCAAAAGCCTTGAGGCGTGTTATGGGAGCAAGCAGGCTCATTTGGCTCCAGTGGCTTGCGGCATATCCGCGGATGGGCCGGGCAGGCGGTACATATGAACGATGAAATAGCGCATGGGTGCGTTGTCAGCGGTGCTCTGGGCTGCGGAATTCGATGCCGTCCACCGATTTAAGCTCGCCGCCAAATACCAAGCGCGGGAGCTGCCGGTTCTGAATTTCTGTCATCGCGATTCCTTCAATGAGAAGCCAAGCTTGCCGCCGGCTTAGCGCAAGCGCTCGATCAACAGCCTGTGCAACGCCGGAGCGGCAGCGGCAACGCTGGCAACCTTGGCCTCCGCCGAATTGAAGGTCAGAGGCGCCCCTGATTTGCCGGTAACCGTTCCGCCAGCCTCTGAAACGAGAAGCGCTCCCGCAGCGATATCCCACTCCCACTTCGGGTTCAACGCGAAATAAGCATCCGCGCGGCCGGAAGCCACAAGCGCCAGCCTGTAGATGCTCGCATTGGCGGCGACGGGAACGGCGCCAGGCCAGGGCGGCTGCCATTTCCGCTTGCTCAATGCCTCCTGCGAAACCACGACCCGCGCTCCGGAAAGCTCCTGCTGCGCGCTTGCCGAAATGCGCTTGCCGTTGAGGAACGCACCCTCGCCAGCGCGCGCCTCGAAGAACTCGCCGCGCACCGGGTTGACGACGGCCGAAAGCACCGGGACGCCATCCTCCGCCAGGCACAGGGCGATAGTCCAGCTATCGCCGCCGTGCAGAAACTCGCGCGTGCCGTCGATGGGATCGAGTATCCAGACGCGGCGGGCGGTAAGCCTGCGCTCGTTCTCGCAGCTTTCCTCCGAAAGCCAGCCGTAATCCGGGCGAGCACCCTTGAGCCGCGCGGCAAGCAGGCTGTCCACCGCCTTGTCCACCTCGGTCACCACGCTGCCGTCGGGCTTCCGCTCGCGTGCGACGGTGCGGTTCTGGTAGCTCAGGGCAAGGCTTGCCGCTTCCCTTGCGGCTTCTCGAAGCAGATCGAAATCTTGGGCGAGGCTGTTCATATCGAAACCCACTGATGGCTTCCGCAGCGTCATCCCGGAAGCCGCTTACGGCTATCCGGGATCTTTGCAGATGCCGGCGCTTGTAACGATCCCGGATAATGCCTGCGGCATTTCCGGGATGACGCCGCATGGAAGTTCCCGGCGCTGATGTTAGCCCCAAGGGAAAGGCAGCGAGCCCGCCACAAGCGCCAGGAACACGACGATGCCGAAATGGTGGTTGCTGCGGAAACGGCCGAGGCAATTTTCCGGATCGTCGATGTCGAGCGTCGCCACCTGCCAAACGAGATGCAGGGCGGCCAGCGCCAGCCCAGCATAGAACCACAGGCCCATGCCAACGGAGTACCCCGAAAAAGCCAATCCGCCGATTGTGATCCCAAAGAACAGGGTGAGCCACGCGGGCGTGCTGCTGCCGAAGCGGAGTGCTGTCGATTTCAGGCCAACCAGAACGTCGTCCTCCTTGTCCTGGTGCGCATATATGGTGTCGTAGCCGATCGTCCAGGCGATGGCGGCGGCGTAAAGCACGATTGGCGCGAGCGCCAAGTCCCCCCAATAGGCCGCCCAGCCCATCAGCGCGCCGTAGGAGAAGGCAAGGCCCAGAACGGCTTGCGGCCAGAACGTCACCCGCTTCATCAAGGGATAGATGAGCACGATGCCGACCGATCCGAAGCCGAGCGCGATGGCGAATGTATTGAACTGAAGCAGAACCGCGAGGCCCACCACGCAAAGGGCCAGCGCCAGGGCTATGGCACCGCGAAGCGAGATTTGCCCGCTAGCCAGCGGCCGCGCCATCGTCCGGGCAACCTTCGCATCGATATCGCGGTCGATGATGTCGTTGTAGATGCAGCCGGCGCTGCGCATGGCGAAGGCGCCCGCCATGAAAAGAAAGAGCAGCCAGATGTCGGGGAAGTCGTGCTCCACCCGCGCCGCGAGCGCCACGGACCACCAGCACGGCCACATGAGCAGCCACGAGCCGATGGGCCGGTCGGCGCGGATCAGCCTGAGCCACGGCTTCAAGCCATCGGGAGCGAAACGGTCCACCCAATTCGAGCGCGGCGCATCGGCGATGGAGCCTGTCCCGGCCCCTTCGGCCTCAGGCTTGCCATGTGCTCCGGCGGAGGCTGCTCGCATAGCTTCTTTGTCCGTGACAGCAATCCTTCTCGATTCTGAAACACTCAAATAGTATGCCAAAAACGAGACGATCCCATGTCAACAGCACAAATCGGCTGACCGCGCAATGACCGTACCTAGATTATTTGTCGCCAAGGTTATCGAAGCTGGCGCGGAGCTGGCTCTGGACGCCCCGCAGGCTCATTATCTGCTGCACGTACTGAGGCTTGGGGAAGGCGGCGAAATCCTGGCCTTCGACGGCGGGAGCGGCGAATGGAGCGCGGAAATCGTGAAGGCGCGCAAGGGAAGCTGCTGCATAAGGATCGGGCGGAAACTGCGCGAACAGATTATTGCGCAGGACATCCATTACGCCTTTGCGCCGCTGAAACAGGCGCGGCTCGACTATATGGTGCAGAAAGCGACCGAGATGGGAGCGAGCCTGCTGCAGCCGGTGATTACGGCGCATACGGTTGTTCCCCGGCTCAATCTTGAGAGGATGCGTGCGAACGCCATCGAGGCGGCGGAGCAATGTGGGATACTGAGCGTTCCAGGCGTCGAGGCGCCGGTCAAGCTTGAGGCTTTGCTCAAGGCTTGCCAGAAGGGCCGGATCGTGGTGTTCTGCGACGAGCGTGCGGCGATTGCACCTCCGCTGGAGGCACTTGGCAGCCTCAAAGGGCGCAAAATCACCGCGCTCGTCGGCCCTGAGGGTGGTTTTTCCGAAGCCGAGCGCGAGCTTCTGCTTTCAAAAGAATTTGTCTGTCCCGTGTCCCTCGGTCCGCGGATTATGCGTGCGGATACGGCAGCCGTTTCGATCCTCGCCTTGGTCAACGCGGTGCTCGGAGATTGGTGCCGATTGCCAGCCCAAATGTGAAGCGCTACAAAATTTGTACAGAATCAGCAGAACGGAAACACAATGGCAGCGTCCGGCACCCCTGAAGACACCATGATCGAAAGCCGCGACGAGCTTGCCGCCTATATCCAGGAGGGCGAAAAACCCAAGGCGGATTGGCGCATAGGCACCGAGCACGAAAAATTTCCGTTCTATCGCGATGGCTTGCGGCCCGTGCCCTACGAGGGGCCGGCCGGTATTCGGGCGCTGCTCGAAGGCATGGCGGAAATATCCGGCTGGCGTCCGTACTACGATCTGGAGAATATCATCGCGCTTGCGGACCCCACTTGCCCGCTCGGCGGCTCGATCACGCTGGAGCCCGGCGGGCAGTTCGAGCTTTCGGGCGCGCCGCTGAAGACGGTTTTGCAGACCTGCGAGGAAGTCGCCAAGCATCTCCATCTGGTGCGCGAAGTGGCGGGGCCGCTTGGCATCTCTTTTCTGGGCCTTGGCTTTTCTCCGCTTTGGACGCTCGCCGAAGTTCCCCGGATGCCCAAGAGCCGCTATGGCATCATGAACCGATACATGCCCAAGGTCGGCAGCCTGGGCCTCGACATGATGTACCGCTCCTGCACCGTGCAGGTGAACCTCGATTTCGCCAGCGAAGCCGACATGGTGAAGAAGATGCGCGTGTCGCTGGCCTTGCAGCCGGTTGCGGCGGCGCTGTTCGCCAATTCGCCGTTCACCGAAGGAAAGCCGAACGGCTACTTGAGCATGCGAAGCGCCATCTGGCTCGACACAGATGTAGCGCGGACGGGGATGCTGCCCTTCGCTTTCGAGGACGGCATGGGCTACGAGCGCTATGTGGACTATGCGCTCGACGTGCCGATGTACTTCGTGCGCCGGGAAGACCGCTACATCGACACGTCGGGCGCCTCCTTCCGGGACTTTCTGGCCGGCCGGCTCCCGCAGCTTCCGGGCGAGAAGCCCACGCTCACCGATTGGGCCGACCACCTGACCACACTCTTCCCCGAGGTGCGGCTCAAGCGCTTTTTGGAGATGCGCGGCGCGGACAGCGGCAACCACTTGAGCCTGTGCGCTTTGCCCGCATTCTGGACCGGGCTGTTATACGATCAATCGAGCCTCGACGCCGCTTACGATCTCATCAAGGATTGGACGGCGGAGGAGCGCCAGGAGCTTCGCAACGAAGTGCCCCGCCTGGCGCTTAAGACGCCGTTCCGGAACGGCACCCTTCGCGACATTGCACGCGAAGCGGTGAAGCTGGCGGATGCGGGGCTCAAGGCGCGCGGCCAAAGCGATTTTATGGGCGGCGACGAAAGCATGTTCCTCATGCCTTTGTTCGAAACCGTGGAGCGCGGGCACACCAGCGCCGAGCTGCTGCTCGAACGCTACCATGGGGAATGGGGCGGCGACGTGCGCCCGGTCTTTATCGAGAGCGCCTATTAGCCGCCGTAGTGGGGAGAGTGAACGCCCTCTCGACGGGTACAACCGAACTCCCTCTCCCATGGGGAGAGGGCGGGTGCTTCGCGCACCTGCTTAGCAATCCGGGCCGTCGATTTCCGGCAGGATGCTCAGGCGCTCGCGATACCAGGAGATATACGGCGGCTGGAAATGCGCGCGGTTCTTGTACGGCTTCAGCAGCACGCGGCGCGGCTCGCCGTTACTGTCCCGCACCCAGCCATAGCGCGACGGGGTGCGCCCTACCTCGTAGACGCCCGGTTCCTGGACATCCCGGCGGATGTAGGTGCGGTACACGGTGCGCGGCGGCGCGGCTGAAGCGCACTGCGCGGTGCTCTCGCCCGCAAGCGAGCAGTCCAGCGCCAACATCCCCAGAATTGCAACGCCTAATGCTCCGGCCGATTTTTTCATGTCCGCTCCTCGCAGCGATCCCCGCGCGGGAATCGAAGCTGCCACTTTCCGCATGTATAATAGCTGCGCGCCGCCCCGGCTATGCGCCGGCGTGCGAAATTCCGCCCGCTATTGCGCAAACGTCACAGCTTTTTGGCGCGCGGTGCGTATGAAGCCGCATCGCCGCAACCCATCTCCTGTTGGGAGCGGTACAGAGGGAAGGCTGTAAGCGGTTTAGGGATCGCGAGACTGGATACTTGCCGGCATGAAAACATTAGAGATTTTTCTCGTGTTCCTGCGCTTGGGCCTAGTCAGCTTCGGCGGGCCGATCGCGCATCTCGGCTATTTCCGCGGCGAGTTTGTAAGCCGCCGCAAATGGCTGAGTGAGGAGGCCTATGCCGATATCGTGGCGCTGGCGCAATTCGTGCCGGGGCCGGCCAGCTCGCAGACGGGGTTCGCGCTGGGAGTGCTGCGCGGCGGGCTTGGCGGCGGACTCGCGGCCTGGGTGGGCTTCACGCTGCCGTCGGCGCTCTTGATGCTGCTCGCGGCCTACGGCTTGCACTATGCGCAAAGTTCCATCGCGCAAGGCGCCCTGCATGGGCTCAAGCTGCTCGCCGTGGCCGTGGTGGCTCAGGCCGTGTGGAGCATGGGCCGCTCGCTTTGCCCGGACCGCCTCCGGGCTGGCTTCGCGCTCGGCATGGCGGCACTGCTGATCGCGGTGCCCAACGGGCCGCTGCAACTCGCCGCCATCGCTTCAGGCGCTTCTTTCGGCTTTCTTTTTCTGCGCGGCCTGGAGCGGCCCCATGCCACGCCGCTCGGCGTGAAGACCGGGCACAGGGCAGCCTGGGCGGCGATCTCGGCCTATTTCCTGCTGCTCGCGGGCCTGCCCGTCGCCGCGGCGGTCTCCCAAAACGGCACAGCCGCGCTTGCCGAAGCGTTCTACCGCACNNCTGGTGTTCGGCGGCGGCCATGTGGTGCTGCCGCTGTTGCAGGAAGCCGTGGTGCGGCCGGGCTGGGTGCCGGCGGGCGACTTCCTGGCCGGTTATGGCGCGGCGCAGGCGCTTCCCGGCCCGCTGTTCACCATCGCTGCGTTTCTCGGCGCGAAGGCAAGCGTTGGCCCAGGCGGGGCGCTGGGCGCGGCTGTGGCGCTGGCCGCGATCTTCTTGCCGGGGCTGCTGCTCGTCTACGGCGCGCTTCCGTTCTGGGACCGGCTGCGGGTGAAGGGGCCGGCGCGCGGTGCGTTGGACGGGATCAACGCCGCGGTCGTTGGCATTCTCGCGGCGGCGCTCTACGAGCCGGTTTGGACCTCGGCCGTAACTCGTCCGCTCGATGCGGCACTGGCGCTCCTGGCCTTCGCCGCGCTGGCGGTGGCAAGGTTCCCGGTTCTGCCCGTGGTCCTGCTCGCGGCTTTGGCCGGCGCATTGGCTGCCATCGCATAGCGCACCGGCAACGCATTTCCAGGCCGCTTACCGGACAGCGGCCGAAAGTGGAGGCAGACCGATATTTATAGAGTTGCCGAGTGGCCGGGGGAGCTAGCCAAGGGAATGGAAAGTACCGAACCCGCTTGCCCCTTTACCGATAACCCACTAAGGAAATCGTCTAGTTGACAATATAAATAGCTCGAAAGCACTAATTATGAACAAGGCTTGGCTACGCAGGAGATTGCGGGATTCCATCACATTTTGGTATCAGCTAATTCTTGGGCAGCGCTTTGTAGCTAAGCGGCTGGGATTGCATCTTCTTTTCGATTTGGACGACATAGTCGACAAATATCTGCTCGCATTCCGTGCGTTCGAGAGTGCCGAGCAGAGGCTGCTTTTCGATGCCGTAACGGCTGGGGTCTCACCTGGACAGCGCAATATCTTCATCGATGTTGGGGCACATTCCGGGTTATACGCGTTGCTGGCCTGGCAATCGAAGCTGTTCAACCGGATTATTGCTATCGAGGCGGACCCGCGGAATTTCGCGCAACTGAAGGCCAATCTCTTTCTCAACCGTGCCGTCACGCAGATCGATGCCGTCGAGGCTGCCGCATCCAACGTTGCGGGCGAGCTAACCTTCAGTCTGGCCAGCGACCGGGGCCGCGACCTCTCCATGGTTGCCGGCGGTGAAAAAAAGCCCGGCTTCACGGACTATGCCGTCCGCTCGGTGCGGATCGACGATTTAGAGAACATGGAAGGCGGCTTCCTGGCCGCAAAAATCGATGTAGAAGGGCACGAGACACAGGTCATTCAAGGTATGCTGCGTCTTCTCAAGGCAAACCGCTGCTGCCTTCAAATCGAGGTGTGGCCTAATGGGGTTCCGGAGTTTTTGGAGCTTATGAAAGGGCTTGGATTTAACCAGTTTAGCCAAGTGGGCAATAATTACTTCTTTAAGAACTATTAATACAAGTCCCAGCTAAGCCCTCACTCAGCGGCCAATTCAGCATCGGAGAGCACCTTCAGGCCGGTTCCGGTGGTTTTGGCGGCGATCGGATCGACAATCACCCGGTAGCTGACCAAAGGTGTGGCGCGCCAATTCTGGCCGATGAACGAGAAGAGGCGATGCTCGATCTTGTTCCACTTGCTGGTGCCAGGCGGCAAATGGTGAACCTGGATCTGGATGCCGAGTTCGTTAGCCAACCGCTGCAATTCGCGTTTCCATGGACGCACGCGCGAGCCGTTGCTGCCGCCATCGGCGGCGATAACGAGCCGTGCCGCATCTGGGTAGCGGACGCACCCAATTTCCTGCCACCAGCGGCGGATTGTCCGCACAGCAAAGGCCGAGGTGTCATGATCGATGCCAACATAAAGCGAGCGTTTGACGCTCACGATAAACGTGAGCTTTGCCCAGCCGGTATTGGCCGCCAGATCGTACACACCGTAAGGCACGGCCGTGTTCCTTGATGAGGAAGCCGTGGACCCGCACATCCTCGGGATCGCCCTTGGACCGCCATTCCCGGCGTTCGTTCTTGAAGTCGCCAACTAGAGCGTGTCGTCAGTTAGTGTCTGGAATTTTGTGGCTAGCATTTGCCCGCACTCTGTGCAACTTTAAGCTACGCGACGGTTCCCCGGCAACGGGGATGAAAAGGGAATGCGGTGATGGGAAACCGGAACCCGCAGCTGCCCCCGCAACTGTAAGCGGCGAGCGAAAGGCCGGATGCCACTGGGCGATGCCCGGGAAGGCGGCCAACAGCGCTTAGACCCGCGAGCCAGGAGACCTGCCGGAGCGAATTTAGGCTAGCCACGCTGCCGGAGGGGCAGCACGGAGGTGCTATGACGTTCCTCAACCTTTAGGCTCCGCATACCGCGCCCCCCCGGCGCGCGCTTCCGCTTGCCTGTTTTATTCCACTGCCTTCACGGAGATCCCATGCACATTGAACCCGGCGTTCTGAACGCCAGCAAAGTGATTTACGCCAACGTTACAGCCGTTTCCGCGCTGATGGCCTATCTGCCGCCGCTGTTGCGCAGGCCTCACGAAATCGTGAAGATCGCGCTTGCCGCCGTTTTCTTCTCCCTCTTCATGCAGGCGTTCCACATGCCGGTTGGGCCTTCCGAGCTGCATTTCGTGGGCGCCTCGGCGGTCTACTTCGTGTTCGGGTTTTTGCCGGCGCTGTTCGGCTTCGGTGCCGGCCTCCTGCTGCAAGGGCTTCTCTTCGAGCCGCAGGATCTCGTCCACCTGGGCGTGAATTTCCTGTCGCTCGCGGTTCCGCTTATTGCCGTCCATTCGCTTGGCGGCCGCCAATATTTCGCGGACCGGGCCTCCAAGCCGAAGCTTTCCTGGGCTGCGATTGCGAAATTCGATGCCGCTTATTATGCCGGCGTCGTGGGCATGGTGGGCTTCTGGCTGGCGCTTGGCAACGAGGCCACGCCGTTTGCGAGCTGGGCACTGTTCGCGGCGTCCTATACGCCGCTGATCCTGTGCGAGCCGGTGTTCACCTACGCCACGCTGAAGCTGCTCGGCAAGCTCGATCCGGCGAACCCGGTTCGCGCGGCTACGGCCGTCAACGCACTGGCCGTCGCCTAGGCTCCACGAACGCCGATGACTGCGTCCTGTTCAATCCGCATTACCCCTCACCCTGTCCCTCTCCCACAGGGAGAGGGGACGCCCTCTCAGCGGGCACTGCCTGACTCCCTCTCCCTGTGGGAGAGGGCTGGGGTGAGGGGTTGTACGCTTCGTGCAGATCGCTAGCTCCCAACATCAGGCCTGCCATGAAAGACCGCGCCAGCCCGTCCGTCACTCTCCACGTCTGCGTCACTTGCAGGCGCGGGGAAGAGCCGCTGGAGCCCCGCGAAGGGCGCTCCGGCAATAAGATGCAGGCCGCACTCGCGGAGGCGATGCAAAGCGCCGGCACCACGGGCATCGAGCTTGTGCCGGCCGAATGCCTTTCCGGCTGCAAGCGGAGCTGCACGGTTGCGCTGGCAGCGCCCGGCAAGTGGTCCTATGTCATGGCGGACCTCGATCCGGCGCGCCATGCCGGGGACATCCTCACCTTCGCCCGGCAATATGCGGCGCATCCCGAGGGCGTGCCAGCTTGGCGCGACCGGCCCGAAATCGTGAAGCGGAGCGTGCTGGCGCGCATTCCGCCCCTTCCCAAGGAGCGCGCGGCATGATCGCCCCCAAGGTTCCCGTCACCATCGTCACCGGCTTTCTCGGCGCCGGCAAAACCACGCTGATCCGGCATGCGCTCGAAAACGCGGGCGGCCGGCGGCTCGCGCTCATCATCAACGAGTTCGGCGATCTCGGCATCGACGGCACGATCCTGAAGTCCTGCGGTATCGAGAGCTGCCCGGAGGAGAACATCGTCGAACTGACCAATGGCTGCCTTTGCTGCACGGTCGCGGACGATTTCGTGCCAACGCTCGACGCGCTGCTGTCGCGCCAAAACCGGCCCGATCACATCATCATCGAAACCTCGGGGCTCGCGCTGCCCAAGCCGCTGGTGAAAGCCTTTGGCTGGCCGGCTATCCGCACGCGCGCAACCGTGGACGGCATCGTTGCCGTGGTGGACGGCCCCGCCGTCACCGCCGGCCGCTTCGCCACCGACCTCAATGCCCTCGCCAAGCAGCGCGCCGCCGATCCGTCGCTCGATCATGACAACCCGCTGGAGGAGGTTTTCGAGGACCAGCTACTCGCCGCAGATCTCGTCATCCTGAACAAGGCAGACCTGCTTGACGCGGAAGCGCTGAAGGCGGTCGAGGCGCAGATCGAGGCCATGCTGCCGCGCGAGGTGAAGCTTGTGCACGCCCAGCATGGCGCGATCCCGGTAGAGGTGCTGCTCGGGCTCGACGCCGCGGCCGAGGACGATCTCCATGCCCGGCCCTCGCACCACGACAACGAAGCCGGGCACGATCACGACGATTTCGAAAGCTTCATCGCCGAAATCCCCGCACTGGACGCGCCTTCCGTCCTGGCGATCCGGGCGGCGCGGGTGGCGGCGGAGCACGATGTGTTGCGCGTCAAAGGCTACGCGGATATCGGCGGCAAGCCCATGCGCCTCCTCGTGCAGGGCGTGGGCAGCCGCATCGAGACGCGCTACGAGCGGCCTTGGGAGCCGGGCGCGCCCCGCCGCGGCGAGCTTGTGGTGATCGGGCTGAAAGGCATCGACCGCGCGCGCGTCACCCAAATCCTGCGCGGCGAGGACTGATGCACCTCATCGTCCGCGACGGCGCAAGCCTGGATGAAATCGGCGAGCCGCAGGATCTGGGCCTGCCGCCGGCGGATTTCATCCTGCTGTCGTTCTCGGACTCCGACCTCGCCACGTTCCGGGCTGCGGCACGAGGCCCCCTCACTCTGTCTCTCTCC
>PMBZ01000021.1:0-334 GCA_003153975.1 Hyphomicrobiales bacterium | reverse complement strand
GCGCATGCCTGCCGCAAGCACGGCGTTGCGCTGGCGGTTCTGCCTGGCGATGGCCGCGCCGATCCGAGGCTGCCGCCGCTGTCCACCGTCGATGCCGCCGGACTGGATGCGCTGGACCGGCTGCTCGGCAAGGGCGGGCCGGNNGAACGCCAGCCTCGCAATCGCGGTGCTGATGGCCAAAGGCGCTGGAGTTTCATCCCCCCCGGTGGAGGCGCTGCCCGAATTCGGTGTCTATCGCGAAACAAGCGCGGCGGCCGGTGGCTCGGTAGCGATTATTTTCTATCGCTCATTTCTTCTGGCGGGGGATGTGCGGCCGGTCGATGCGCTGTTTGAT
>PMBZ01000200.1 GCA_003153975.1 Hyphomicrobiales bacterium | reverse complement strand
AAGGCGGCCTACACCGTATGCTTACGTTAATACTCGCCTAACGGAAACAAAGCGGTTACATTGTTCACCGTTAGTTCCTGAGTCGTAGCGTCAGGGCCGGGTGGGATTTTCCAGTACCCGCGCATCTCCGTTGCCTCAGTTTGGCAGCACGAGCAAACCACGTCCCCATTAGAGTACAGCCAAAACCCGAAGTGGCCACACTGGCATTGCCAGACCTCGGGCTCCGGCTGCCTGTGCTTGTTGAGTTCGATTACCATCATCAATCGCTATCCTTCCAAGGAGCAGTCAAATGGCAAAGAAGCCAGCACAGAATACCGTTACCGTCCGGCGTAGCGCCGTAACGGGGAAATTCGTAACAAAGGCCAAGGTGGAGGCCAATCCGCGCGAAACCGAAACTGAAAAGAGGCCGGTTAAGCGCAAATAAGGCAGGCTCTTGCTATACAGGATATAGCGCTTATCTCTAAAGCTAATCGGGAGGTTGAGGGTTCGACTCCCTCCGGGTCCACCATATGGGTCCGTAGATCAATGGATAGATCGCCCGAATGCCTTGCAGAAGCCTCGCTACTTGCGGGGCTTCTTGCTTTTGGGCTCGTTTTCCTGCGCAGGCTTCGGATGCTTTGGCGGCACTATCTTGCCGAAGACATGTTCAAACACTTCTCCAGACTCGTCGCAGCCAAGATCCTTGGCTGTCTGATGAAAGCGTTTGCTTTGTTCTTCGGGTTCAATCTTCTTCGACATCATCAAGCTCTAACAGCCCGTCGTCGCCTTGAGTTTCATCTACTTGATTAGCGAACAGGTCGATTTGTAGCGGCTGGGGAGGCAACGGAAGCTCATGCAGCCCGATAACCTCCAACCCAGCGGCCTTAGCGAAGTTCATAAGAACTTTGTCGCAGGCATAGATCGTTTGAACGCCTGCCATTTTGCATATAGCTACGATCTGCCTGTCTACTTTAATCTTTTGGTATGGAGCTTCAGTCTTTGCCGTCTTGCTACCCTCGGCGAGAGCTTGCCTGTTCATCTCAGATAGTTCTATGGCAGATATCTCGTCAAACGGCTTGATATCAAAGTATTTAGACTTTCGAATAATCTCAACGTATCGCAATCCCTCTTTTCCAGATCTTACAAGAACCTCACTTAGAACTGGCGTCGGGATTATTATCTTCCTATTCGCTTGCTGTAGCGTTGCGAGCAAATGATCAACACGTTCTTTCGCCTTGGTGATTGGTTTTCCTGTGATTGGATCAGGCGGACTCTTGGCGTCAGGATTAATTACCAATGTCAGAACACTGGCGTCCAGCCCACCCATTAGTCTCTTGCCTCACTCAATATGTCCCGTATCGGGTCATCGCCCCAATCGGCTTTTACGCTGCGCAAGGTGCTTACAACCTCCAAAAGAGGCATGTCAGATAGCAGCTCATAGTCGTCTACATGGAAACTATCCATCGTCCAATGCCCGGCCGCAGACAAGCTCCAATTTCCCCTGCCATGCAGCCTGATTGGCTCAAAAAGATGCTTACCTATTTCCTTTGCAAGAGTTCGCTTGGCAACGCATCCGCTTATGGTGCCACCGTCAAGTGTTCTTAGTTGAATAGGAACTAGAGGTTTAGCTCCGCCTATGCGCTGCAATCTTCCATCTACGTTCCCAGGTTGCTGCACGCCCTTTAGCAGTGGCGGAAGCTCGGATATTCCAGGAAAAGGAATGATCTCCGCGTTTTTCTCGCCATCTATTTCGATTAGGCTTGCATTAGCGGAATCCTCTTTCAGCATCTTATTGATTCTTTTATAGCTTTGCATGGAAGAAAGCGGTGCTACGCCTTTTCGTATCTCTTCGCTTCGCTGCATTATTTCTGGGATAAATTCCTCATCAATACGCAGTACGGGAACCGTACTCCCAGTCTCAACTCGAAGCAAATGCATCTGTTGCGGCTTCCCCAGGAGGGCCGCCAACTCAGACAAATACCTAGTCAAGCGGTCAAGCGGCATCGTTTCCGCAGAGAACGCATTGATTTTCCACTTGACTTCCCTGTGCTTGCTCATGGGGCCGAATCTTAATTGATTACCGATTCGGCGTCCAGCGACGAGTCCCGATACATCAAACGCTTTCCTTTGATGCCAAGGATCGCCTTGGAAGCGCGGGCGGCATCGTCAACGCCAAGCCTGATGCGATTGTTGTAGCGGAAATCAAACTCTGCAAGGTAGCGGTGCAAATGACGCTCAGCGCAATGTTGATAAACGCCCTTCATGCCGCGCTTGAAGATGCTGAAATAACCCTCAAGGGTGTTGGTGTAGCAATCCCCCCGCACCCATTCCTCCTTGGAATGGTCAACGCTCTCGTGGCCAGCGAATTCCTTGCCGAGGGCAATGTAGTAGCCAGCCTGATCGGTCATCAGGCGGCTTTCCTTCGCGAGGTTCGCATCAATAATGGGCTTGATGTTAGCAGTATCCGCTTTGCCGATGCAGAAGCTTCGCACCTCGCCGCCACGCTCAACAAGGCTAAGCGCCACTTGCTTATGAGCGTAGCCGCGCGCGTTCTTTGGCTTCACAACCCCGTCCTTCTTACCAATGAAGGTTTCATCCGCCTCAAGGATAGCGCCTTCGCCGCCCATCATGGTAAAGCCGCCGCTGCGCATCGCCTCGCGGATACGGTGGCTCATGAACCAAGCCGTCTTGAGCGTCACGCCAAGCGTGCGGTGAAGTTGGTTAGAACTGACGCCCTTTTTGCTGGAGCACATCAGGTATATCGCCTGTAGCCAGATATGAAGTGCAACGTGGCTGTCCTCGAAAATCGTGTTGACCTTTACCGTGAAAGGCTTGCGGCAGGCATAGCACTTGTAAGTGCCAATGCGGGTGCTCTTTCCGCCCATCTTGCCGATGCGATCCCCGGCACCGCACTTCGGGCACACGGGACCGTTCGGCCATACGTGGGCTTCAACCCAGGCGTAGGCCGCTGCCTCATCGTGAAAGTGTGCTGCGCTCAGTGCGGACATGGCTTTTGTCTCCAATTATCCGCAGCTTAGCCGAATTCAGTGGGTACGTCAAGTATAATATCGCCCTTGGGAGAGGGGACGCCAGAATTGCCGCTGCGAATAGTTCAGGGATCCCCTCTCCCAGGGGGAGAGGGCTAGGGTGAGTGGAGATTCCCTCACTGCAAGGCAGCACCCCGCATCATGTTAGCTGCGCAATGTTCTCCGGCGTTGAAGCCGCTAATCCGTCTTGGCAAGCGGAGTTTTTTGCGCCGCGCCGGCTTCCTTGAACAGCACGTCCGTGCGCATGCCGGGTAGCAGCGGCACACCGTCGTCGAGATCGAGAACGACTTCCAGAATATCCGCGTCCGTGTGCTTGCGCTGGCCCCTCATCAAAAGCTGCGGCTCGCTCAAGGCGCGTGCAATAACCGACACGCGTGCATCGAACGCGCGGCTGGGGAAGGCATCCGATTTTACGACAGCCGCCTGGCCCGGTTGAATTTTGCGGACGTCCCGCTCCTGCACCTCGGCGCGCACCTGAAGGTGCGACGTGTCGCCAAGCACCAGAAGCGGGGTTTCACCTTGCGGGTTTGCCGTCTCGCCGAGCTTGGCACGGATCTCAAGAACCGCGGCGTCGATTGGAGTACGGACGTGCGTGCGCTCGAACGAAGCGGTCACGACGGCAACCTCGGCGCGGGCTGCCGCCAGCGCGGCCTCCTGGCGGGTCAGCGCGGGAAGGTTCTTGTCCGTGACACGCTTCAGGTTCGCACGCTCGCGATCGACCTTCTGCTCGGCCGCCGCCACCGCCGCGCGGCCTTTCTCGACTTCCTTGGTGCCAGCCTGGCTTGCGTGGGCAAGCGAAATCAGGCGATCCAACTCGATCCGGGCCTCGAAAGCGTCGCGCTCCGCATCGTAGAGGGAATCCTCGGCTTTACGGCGATCGTGGGAGCCTCCGCGCGCTTCGCCGCTATTCCGGTCGGCTTCGCGAGCCGCGGCTTCGGCTTCCGCCGCTTGGAGCTTGGCCTTCAGCTCGGCGTCGTCCAGCCTTATCAGCAGATCGCCGGCTTTCACGCGGTCGTTGAGCTGAACCAGAACCTCCCTGATGACCGCGGGTGCCGGCGCGCCGACACGAAGCTCACGGCCCCTGGGCTCGACCCGGCCCGGCGCGGCCGCGGCCCAGGCCGGCTCCGCCCCGGATTCCTCCGCCCTGACACCCATGTGGCTTGCGCCTGGAACCAGAACGCCGAACAGAAGCACCGCCCCGCCAATCGTGGAACCGAGGAGGCCGTAAAAAACCTTGGAGGAAGCAGAACCCTTCCGGAACATATCTTTCAAACCCATGGCTATGTTACGCATTTGCATATTGTTTTCTCTTCCGGCCAGTCTTGCCGCTTCCGCCAGCGGGCCGCGTTTCGCCCACGGCTTCAACCGGCGCTTCCGCGCCATTCGCCTCTTCCTTGATCAAGCCATCCTCGATCTCGATCACGCGGTCCGCATAGGGGATCGTCCTCGGGTCGTGGGTTACGGCGAGAATCGTGCGCTGGTCGTCCTTGGCGAGCTTCTGGAGCAGTTCCATGATGGCATGGCCGTTCTCGGTATCGAGCGCCGAGGTTGGCTCGTCGGCCAGCACGATGGCGGGCGAGGACGAAATTGCGCGCGCTATCGCCACGCGCTGCTTCTCGCCCCCGCTGAGCGTCCCTGGATGGCTATGAAGCCGGTGGCCAAGGCCGACGGCACGGAGCGACTCTTCGGCCCGCTTTGCTGCCTCCTCCGCGGAGAAGCCTCGAACGTCCAGCGCCAATTTAACGTTGTCCAGCGCGTCGAGCGTTGGAAACAGGTTGTAGGCCTGGAAAATGAAGCCCAGATGCCGCCGCCGCAAATCGGCGAGTTGTTCCGCCGAGCGGCCGCTGGCGTTCTCGCCCGCGACGATGACTGACCCCGAGGTGGGAGACAGGATGCAGCCAAGAATGGAGAGCAGCGTCGTTTTTCCGCTGCCGGACGGCCCCATCAACAGGGTGAACTCGCCTGGATGGAGTGTCAGGCTCACGCCCTTCAAGGCCTGAATCTTCGCGTTGCCTTCGCCAAGCTCCTTGACGATTTGCCGGGCTTCGAGGATTGGGGCTCGTGTCATCGCGAAAACACCATGGCTGGGTCGATCTTTGTGACCTTGAGAATGGAAGACACCGCGGAGAGGGTGCACATCACCAGTGTGACGAATAGCAAAAATACCGCGAGACCTGGCGTGAAGATGATCGGCAGTGCGGCTTCCCCGCTAAAGGTGGAAATGAGGATGGTCAGCACTGTGCCCAGAGCCCATCCGCATAGGCCGCTTACGACGGCTTGCGCGAGGATGACCTTATGAATGTACTGGGCCGAGGAGCCGAGCGCCCGAAGCGTGGCGAACTCGCTCAAATGGTCCTTCGTACTGGAATAAAGCGTCTGCGCCACAATCACCGTGCCGACGATGAGCCCAAGCACGGTTCCGCCCAGGAGCGCTCCGCCCGCACCCGTTCCGAACAGCCAATAGCTCAGGTTCTGCTTCCTGAACTCGTCCTTCGTGAAAACGAAGACCTTGCCGAGCCGCGATTGCAGCTCCCGCTTCACCTGGGCCGTGTCCGCGCCTGGAGCGAGTTTCACGAGATAGAAGTTGGCCTGGCCTTGCGGCACGGAGGTTAGCGTATGCGCCTCGCCCAGGGAGGTGAAAACGTAAGGAGAGGTGGTGAAGGAGCGGATGCCGTCCGTGAGCCCCTCGACGCGCACCGGATGGCCTTCGATCTGGGCCAGCGAGCCAATGCCGGTAACGCCAAGCGCCTTCGCGTAGGTACGGTCGACGATCACGCCGTTGGGGGACACGGGAAATTCCCTGCCCTCCACGACGTTCCAGGGCTCGATGCCCTCCTCGCCCTTGTTGGAGCCGACAACCACGATATGCGCGGTGCTCTGGTCGGGCTTGCGCCACTCGGCAAAGGATACGATGAGGGGCCTCACCTCCTGCACGCCAGGCACCGAAAGCGCCACGAAACGCTCGCGGCCGGTCAGGAGTAAGCCTTGCTCGATGCTGTCCGCGCCATAAGCGCCAATCCAGATGTCGGCATTCGCACGATCGACCATCGCCGTAATCATCTGGCGTGCGCCAAAAAACATCCCGAGCTGAATCGCCACGAGCAATACCGCAAAAAGGATACCGATAAGCGTTACCAGGAAACGGGCCCGGTCGTGAAACAGGTTCCGTGTTGCAAGTTTTATAATCATCGACTCAGAAAAAGACCCTATGAGTTAGTTGGCGCTGCACACCCCTGCGATGTTAAGGGGCGAGGCTTGCGGGAGCGAAGCCGGCAAGGGCGCGCGAAACATCGGGAGCTGGCCCTTATATATTTGCGCTAAAATGTTGAACAAATAACTATGGCAGCATCCGGGCAGCACGCTGTGGCTCCCGCGCCACATATTGGGCAGGCTGGAGGCAGGCCCCCCTCAAAAACAGCCATCGCAAATCCTCATCCTCCGGTATGGAGCAGCCATCGTGGCAACCCAGGAGCCTGGATATATGTAACGTCCCGTTAACCCTTTCAACCGCTCCGCCGGCCTCGTTGCGGGGTGCCTTCCGATCTCGAAGTAATTTAGCAGAAATGTCTTGCATAAGGGTTAAGTGCAAGAATTCCTATTATATCGTTGATATATATAGCAAAATACAGCCACCTCATTGAAGCGGCCGGCCATGGCGAGCGAATATTTTTGGTTAATCCGCAATATTCGCTTATATTTAACGGCACTTTTGAAACGTATAAATTTCACAAAAGCGAGAAAAAATTCGCGAAAATACGCATGAAATTCGCATGCGTCTCGCGCGTTTACCATGGCTGAATTAACCATGATGCGCGCTTGAGGAATAATTACTTTTTGTTAAGGCGAATGAGCTGGCGGCGCGTGCCGCTTTCCAGCCGTTATCGGAAGGATGGCCGTTTCCGCGGCCCGGCGAGGGCACTCCCCACCGGGTTGCAGGCTAAGTCTATGCGTGGCCGGCGATTCCAACGAGATGCAACGGGTCCACGCCCAGCGAATAAAGTGCCTTGGTGTACTTGCTTTCGAGGTCGCGGTCGAAAACGATGTCGTAATTGGCGGGGCAGCAGAGCCAGCTATTCGATTGAATTTCGCGCTCCAGCTGGCCGGACGCCCACCCGGAATAACCGAGCGCCAGGATCGCCTTGTTGGGGCCGCTGCCCTTGGCGATGGCCTTGAGGATATCCACAGTTGCCGTCAGGCACACGCTCTCGTTGATCGATAAAGTGCTGTCGGCGGCGAAATAGTCGGAGCTGTGCAGAACGAAACCGCGGCTGGTCTCGACCGGCCCGCCGGTGTGGACAGCCATCGCCGTGCTCCGCATCGCCGCCGGGCGCGAGCCGCTGGGCTTGATTTCAAGCTGCTCAAGCAGCTTCGGCAGCGTGATGTTCGGCGCGCGCTGATTGACGATCAGGCCCATCGCTCCTTCGGCGGAATGGGCACATACATAAATGACAGTGCGGTGGAAACGCGGGTCCGCCATGGACGGCATCGCGATCAGGAGCTGCCCATCGAGATAACCGTTCGAGCTTAAGAGGCCTGTATCAGTTTTCATTCTCGGCATAGGTCGATGGTAACGCTTCCGGCTGCATTTTGGGAAGGGCGAATTTAGCGCCCCGCCGTTCAAATTCGCGAAACGGTAAAGAAGCGCCGCAGGTTCCAGGGCGCGGGCCGATCGTTAACCTACTAACCCTGCAATAGGCGCTATGGTTAACTAGAATACATTCTAGCTAGGCGATGATATATTCTGAAGGGCGCGGACGTTTTCTGCACGTAAAGCCGCACTGATGCGGCCGCTTGCGCATGTACTGCTGGGCACAGCACGGACAAAGCGCCCGTATTATTGCGAATAATAACGCAGGCAGACAAGGGCAGTGGACGCGGCAAAGGGATAAAAACATGGAGTTTCTTAACGATTTGTTGGGATTTGTGGAGACGCTTGCCCCTGGAGCCTTTGGCTTCATGCGCATGCCAGCGCTCCGGCCCTGCGGCCGGTGGGCTTGCCGCTGAAGGCCGCGAGCTGCCAACTCGACCCGGGGCCGGCACGTCTCCTGCTGAAGGCCGAGCCGAAATCGGTGCCGCGGCTTGACGGACCTTGGCGTGCATCGAACCATCAGGTAGAATGGTAGAACTTCGAAGTGAATTGCAGAACGCGAGATCGGCCATGAGCCTTAACATCAAAGACCCCGAAGCACATCGGCTCGCGCAGGCAATTTCCCGCGCAACGGGCGAGAGCATGACCCGCGCGGTCACCGAAGCCCTGCGCGAACGCCTCGCCAAGATAGAACGCCGCAAAGGCAAGGCGAGCGTGAAAGAGTTGCTGGCGATTGCCGGCCGGGCGGCAGCTCATGTGAAGCGCCCATATATCAGCCATGGCGAACTGCTCTACGATGAAAACGGCCTGCCCAAATGATCCTCGATACATCCGCCCTGGTTGCCATCCTTTACGGGGAGCCGGAAGCCGCCGCTTTCGCGCAAGCCATTCACGATGCGGACGTTTGCCGGATGAGCGTGGCTAACTACGTTGAATTGGCGATGGTTGTCGAAAGCCAGCTCGGGCCTGAGGGAATGCAACAGGCCCAGACTTTTTTCCGGCGGGCGGCCATCGCTATTGAGCCTGTAACGATCGACCACGGGGAGCTTGCCCGGCAGGCCTTTCTCGATTTCGGCAAAGGCCGCCACAAGGCAGGTCTCAATTTCGGCGATTGCTTTTCTTACGCGCTGGCAAAGGCGACAGGGGAACCATTGCTGTTTAAGGGTAATGATTTTAGTCAGACCGATATCGAGGCAGCATGATTATTGTAACGCAACAATCATGCCGGCAGATGGTGGTGTAGGTTGGAATTTCGACGCTCCAGGCCGGAAGCTAAAGTTCAAAATGCTTGAACTATAGGACGTTATTGGAGGTAACGCGGACTCTAACTCCGCTAGTCTTGGTTCGAATCCAGGATTAGGTGATAGAGCCTGCGGAGCCGCTCATCCTAATCGGCAGCTTCCTTCGGGCTCTAACCTCTTGCTTTGTCCGACCAACTCAATGATCGTCGACAGCTAACAGGGCGGAGAATATGGCTTACTATGTGAGAATGCTCCCAGAAGGTGCGCGCCGACAGGTGTGGGAAATCACTGATCGGAGAGCGATTCGCATCGATGTTTCAAATGCGGAAAAAGGTGCAGGCACCCACTTCGAAGCTGATGCCGACGAGACGATATGGGACTGCATTCGGCGAGCAACGCCCTGGTTTGAACCTGCTGGCGAGAATCCCTTCCATCAACTAGCCCTGGGTCCAGGGCAGTATTATTCACGGATTGCTCGCCCTATCGGCGGGCAAACGTTTTGGTGTCCAGGCACGTCTGTCGAGAAGAACGTAACAGCAGTCGCAGGGGGGCAGTTAACCGCGCTCACCCAGCAATTGAGCCGGATTTGTCAAACTGTCCACCCGACGGCTGAGACATTTAACACTTTCGGTCATGATATTCGGAACCTCCTCATACTGGCTTGCACCGAGGTAGAGGCTCACTGGCGAGGGGTGCTTCTCAAAAATCAGTTGCTTAAAGATCGCTACAGCACGAACGATTATTGCGCGCTGCGAAGTATCATGAAGTTGGATGAGTACGCTGTCAATTTTCCGCATTTTCCATGGCTCAACGATTTGAGGCCTTTCGAGGGCTGGGGCCGCACGGGAAAGCCTAGTCAGGACCTCACGTGGTATGACGCCTATAATGCCGTGAAGCACAACCGAGAGGCTGAATTCAAACGAGCGACATTGGGCAACGCATTCGCGGCAGTTAGCGCCTGCGCGGTGATGATGCTAGCGCAATACGGCGACATGAAATACTCCATCGGACAACGGCCTGAAGTCACATCTTTTTTCGCGTTTTCATTGCGGCCGTCCTGGTCTCTGTCGGACGAATATATATTTCCTTACTCCGCCAAAGGATGGGTGCCAGTGCCTTTTGACTTTTCAGGGGGGCGCGCAAACCAGCAGTGTGTAATCAGCGGACTTCACTTGTAAGGCCGTTCGCGTTCGCCGAGGCAACTAATACGAATTCGAACGGCGAGCCATTTCGGGTGTCGAAGGCAATTTCTGGATTTGAGGGTAGTGCGGGCGCGCCTATTTCGCAGCTCGATCTCCGCTATCGACCCATCACTGAAAGAATCGCTTGGGCCGCGGGCCGGGTGAAGGGACGCAATCCCACCGCCCCTTCATTGGCGAAGCCGCGAATGTCTCCTTGGATGAAGCAGGCACTGACGGCGCCGGCTCTTTCCGCGCGTCCGCCGGGGTCATCGATAACGCAAATTCTTGGGGTTCCTGTTCCACAGGCATTGGTTTCCGCAGCCTGGCGGCTGGACAGCGCGCGGGGATGGCAGCATGATCCCGGCCGGAAACTAATTTCCCTAAGCGCCGGCGCGTTCCGGCGAAAGGCTTCAAGAGGGCCGCTACATGCAATTCATCAATCAGTTTCTTCAACTCGTGCAGCAAGGGCTTGCCATGATCTTCCGCCTCATAGCGGAGATCTGGCAGTGGACCATCACCCAGATAAGCGCGGTTCCTTGGAACAAGCTCGACCAATTGTCGATTCCGAAGATCGTCCTGCTCGTCCTCGTCGCAGGCGCCGTCATCTATTTGCTTTACCTCGCGGGCAAGGAGCTTCTGGGAGCGGGCGAGAAACTGCTCTCCGCCTTCGTCGCCGTGCTGACCGTTTTCGTGAAGACGCTTCCGTACATATTGATCGCGGGCGCTGTCGCGGCGGGCGGAGCCTGGGTCATAAACCACGTCAATATTTGAGGGCGCCCAACGGGCGCTCGATGGTGTTTTGAACGGAGGGCACAACCCCTCACCCCAGCCCTCTCCCTGTGGGAGAGGGAGTCCGCTCGCAGCGATTGTGAGGGGGTTCCCTCTCCCAGAGGGAGAGGGACAGGGTGAGGGGTTGTACCCCCGGTTCAGGCCCGCCCGCACATTGCGTTCCCGTGCAAAGCGGCAACGCTTTTGTGCATTGCACAACCACTTTGATCGATGTCAAACTTTGGTATTATAAGCGGTACTATCAGATCCCGGCAAAGGCGTTAAGTTTTCACCGCCGGGTACCGTGCAGCGGTGCAATTCGCGGAGCGTTGCCATGACCGTCCGGAATCTCAATTTCCTCTTCCAGCCCAAAAGCGTGGCATTGATCGGCGCGAGCGAGAGGCCCGGCTCCATCGGATTGCATGTCGCCGAGAACCTGCTCAGGGCGGGCTTCTCCGGCGAGATCGGTTTTGTGAATCTCCGCCGCTCCAGCGTTTTGGGGAAGCCCTGCTACTCTTCCTGCGAACGCCTGCCCTTCGTGCCGCAGCTGGGCGTGGTGGCCACTCCTCCGCACGCCGTGCCCGGTGTCATCGCCGAGCTTGGCCGCAAGGGCTGCCGGGCCGCCGTGGTCATAACGGCCGGCATCGCGGGAAACCTCGCCCAGGAGATGCGCGAGGCGGCAAGGCCCTATCTCTTACGCATCATCGGCCCGAACTGCCTTGGGATTCAGGTGCCCTATCTGAACCTCGACGCGAGCTTCGCGCAGACCTTCGCCAAGCGCGGCGATATCGCGCTGGTGTCGCAATCGGGGGCGCTGACGACCGCGATGCTCGACTGGGCGGCGGTGGAAGGCGTCGGCTTCAGCCATGTCGTCTCCATCGGCGACGCGGCGGACGTGGACCTGGGCGACATGCTGGACTACCTCGCGGGCGAGGTCATGAGCCGCGCGGTCTTTCTCTATATCGAGGGCATCGCGCACGCGGCGAAATTCATGTCCGCCGCCCGGCGCTGCTCGCGCTCGAAGCCGGTGATCGCGATCAAGTCCGGCCGCCACCCCGAGGGCGCCAGGGCCGCGCTGTCGCACACAGGCGCGCTGGCCGGCTCCGACCATGTCTTCACCGCGGCGCTCAGGCGCGCGGGCATTTTGCGCGTTCTCGACCTGCACGAGATGTTCGAGTCGGCGGAGGTGATCGCGCGGGTGAAAAGCGTGCGGGGCAACCGCCTTGCCATCGTCACGAATGGCGGCGGAACCGGCGTTCTGGCCGCCGATACGCTTGCGGACGTGCACGGCACGCTCACGCCCCTGGAGCCCAAGACGATTAGAGCGCTCGACGCCTTCCTGCCCCCGACGTGGTCCCGCGGCAATCCCGTCGACCTCATCGGCGATGCCGGCCCGGACCGCTACCGCGCCGCGATCGTCGAGGTCATGCGCGACGGAAATACGGACGCGGTGCTGGTGATGAATGTGCCAACGGCGCTTGCCTCATCCGTGGATGCAGCAAGAGCCACCGTGGAGGCCGTGGCGGAGGGCCGGAAGCTCGGCTCGACGAAACCCGTCCTGGCAAGCTGGCTCCAGCGCAGCAAGTCTTCCGAGGTGAAGCCGCTGTTCAGGGATGCGAAGATACCCGACTTTGTCACGCCGGGCGCGGCCGTCCGGGGCATCATGCAGCTCGCCCGCTATGGCGCCGCCCAGGCCGAACTCATGCGGACGCCGCCGGCACTTCCGGCCGAGATGCACTTCGACTCCGATGCGGTGGAAGCGGATATCGGGCTTGTCCTCAAGGAGGGCCGCACGCTCATGACGGAGCCGGAGGCCAAGGCCGTGCTTGAGGCCTACGGCATCCCAACCGTGCCGACCCGCGTCGCGGCGACGCCCGAGGAAGCATATCAGGCCGCATCCGAGTTATTGCAGAGCCATTCCTCCCTGGTGGTGAAAATCCTCTCGCCCGACATCACCCACAAGTCGGACGTTGGCGGCGTACGGCTCGACCTCAAATCCGCCGGGGATGTCGAGACGGTCACGCGGAAAATGCTGGCGGATATCCAGGCGCTCAAACCCAACGCCAAGCTCAAGGGCGTCACGGTTCAACCAAGGGTGCGGCGCCGCAATGCGTACGAGCTTATTCTGGGCGTGACCTCCGATCCCACCTTCGGACCCGTCATCGTGTTCGGCGCGGGCGGAACCGCGGTTGAAGCCATCGGCGATACGGCCATGGCGCTAACCCCGCTCGACCTCAAGCTTGCCATGGACCTTATCGAGTCGACCCGCGTCTACCAGCTGCTCAAAGGCTTCCGCGACAGGCCGCCCGTCGATCTGGAGGGGCTTGCCTTTTGCCTGGTGAAGCTCAGCTCGCTTGCCGTGCAGCACCCTGCCATCCGCTCGCTCGACATCAATCCGCTGCTTGCCAGCGAAACGGGGCTGCTTGCGCTCGACGCGCGGATCGAGGTCGAGGACCCGCTGAAAGTTCCGGCAACCCCGCCTGCGATCCGCCCCTATCCGATTCAGTGGGAGATGCACGAAAAGCTCCTGAATGGGGAGGAGGTGTTCATCCGGCCCATCCGCCCCGACGACGAGCGGTTTTACACACTGTTCATGTCGCATGTGACGCCGGAGGACATCCGGCTCAGGATGATGATGCCGGTGCGCGAATTCTCGCATCAGTTCCTGGCGCGGATGACCCAGATCGATTACGCGCGCGAAATGGCATTCGTTGCGCTGCGGAACGATCCCGATGGCGAACCCGAGATGCTGGGCGTTGTGCGCTTTTTCGCCGATCCCGATTACGAGAAGGCCGAATACGCGGTGCTCGCCCGCTCCGACCTCAAGGGCATGGGGCTGGGGTGGGTGCTCATGCGCCACCTCATCCGCTACGCCAGGGCAGAGGGGCTCAAGGCGCTTTACGGCACGGTGCTCAGGGAAAACGCGACCATGCTCAGGATGTGCGAGGAGCTTGGCTACGAGGTGAAGCGCGATCCGGACGACCCCATGCTTGCCGCCGTGACGCTCGACCTCAAGGGCGAGGCCGTCACGAGGCTGCTCGCGCGGCAAAGCTAGCTGCGGGTAGAAGAGCTGGGCGAGGGGGAGCCGCCATTGGCGCCCGATGGTGCTTTGCCCGGAGGGAATCTCCCCTCATCCNNTTCATCCGGCCTTCCAACGCCAAACTGGCGCCCGCACTACCACTCCGCTGGTTCGCCCTGGTAGAAGAAGCCACCGCTTGGGCCGTTCGCGGCGATTGAGACGAGGTCCGCGATATCGCGCGCCGCCTCGGCCGGCTCGCGGTTCGCACCCGCCCCGCCCATATCGGTTTTCACCCAGCCGGGGTGGATGCTGTTGATCTTCACGTTGCTCTCGCGCCCGGCCTCGGCGGAAAGCAGACGGGTGAGGCCGTTCAGCGCGAGCTTCGTCATGCGATAGGACGCAAAGCCGCCGCCCATTTCGCCAATCGCGCCAAGGACCGAGGAGATGTTGACGATGCGCCCATAACCACGCTTCAGCATGCCCGGCAAGACGAGCTGGCAAAGCCGGAACGGGCCAATCAGGTTCACCTCGATGGCACGCCGCAGATCTTCTTCGGCAAGAGCCAGCGCGGGCGTCTCCCCATCGATGAGAATGGCGGCGTTGTTCACGAGGCCGTCGATGCGGCCCTGCTCCTTTTCCGCCCGCTCCACGAAGGCGCGGCAGCTTTCCGCGCTGGCGGCGTCGAGCGGCAGCACCGTCACCCCCTCGATTGCCGGCATACGCTCCGGCTTGCGCACGCCGGCTACTACCTTGGCGCCGCGCTTTCGCAACTCGCGCGCCGTGGCGAGGCCGATACCGCGATTGGCCCCAGTGACAAGAATGACTTTGCCGGCGGCCGGCTCGATAGGCAGGGGCATGACGGACCTTCCTTTCCTTGGGCAATGAGCTAGAAACTTAGGTGAGCCGTTTGTGGAGGCTTGCCAAGGGATGCAGGGACAATGCACGCCGGCTCGAATGAGTTTCACCGCGCAAGCTCGCGCAGGGACAGTCCTTTGAACGCTTCCAGCCGCATCCCCATCGTCCTTTTGCCTGGCATGGATGGCACCGGCGAGTTGCTGGATGCGCTGGCTGGGCGCCTATCGCGGTTCCGGCCCGTACACATTGTCTCCTACCCGCTCGATAAGCCGCTGGGCTACGATGAGCTGACCGCATTCGTTACCGCACGCCTGCCCGAAGGGCGGTTTGCGATCCTGGGCGAATCCTTTTCCGGACCCATTGCCATCGAGATCGCCGCGAAGGAGCGGCGAGCCGCCGGCCTGATCCTGGCGTCGAGCTTTGCCCGGTATCCCCTTCCGCCGCTGCTGGTTCCGTTCACGCGGCTCTTCGATTTGAGGCGGATGCCCTTAAGGATCGTCGAGGCCACCCTTCTCGGGGCCTGGAGCACGCCTGAGCTTGAAAGCCGGCTCCGCGAGTTGCTTAGAAGGCTGCCGCGCGAGACCATCCAGGCACGCGCGGCCTCGGCGCTTCGGGTGGACAAGCGCCAGGCCCTTCGCCAAATCGCCTGCCCGGCGCTGTGCCTGCACGGGCGCTTCGACCGCGTAGCCGGCAAGCGCTGCGTGCGGCAAATCCTCCTGGCGCAGCCGCGATGCCAGGTGCAATTGCTGGATGCGCCGCACATGCTGCTCGAAACGCATCCCGGCGAGGCCGCCAGGGCAATCGATGCGTTCTGCGACGAACTGCAATCCGGCGGGCTTCCGGGTGCCGGGCGGCTGACGTAAGATTTATCTCGCAAGATGAGGGTCCAGC
>PMBZ01000210.1:16335-23996 GCA_003153975.1 Hyphomicrobiales bacterium | reverse complement strand
CCGACCATCATGATCGCGACCGGCGCGGGCGCGTTCAAGTCGATGGGCTCGGCCTCGGCGCCAAGCGTTTGCACCAGCTCGTCGTGCACGATCTTGACGACCATCTGCCCTGGCGTCACCGAGCGCAGCACCTCCTGGCCGACCGCCCTCTCGCGCACCCGCTCCGTGAACGACTTCACGACCTCAAGCGCCACGTCCGCCTCGATCAGCGCCCGGCGGACCTCGCGCATGGCCTCGGCCACGTCGCTGTCGGTCAGCGCCCCGCGCCGCGTGAGCTTATCGAAAATGCCTGAGAGGCGATCGGAAAGGGATGCGAACATTGGTCACTCTGGTTGATGGTTCGCGTCGAACGAGGCTTGTTTCATTCACCCAACGCAAAACGCACCCGCGGGCGAACCTTCGCTGGCGGATGCAGATATTTTGGTGACAATAGCCGGGAAATGCCGCAAGGACAAGCCTAACCGGCGGCCCAAAACCCGCATTGTTAATCCTTTCCGCCCGCTTGGAGCCCCGCTTGTGCCGCTTTTCGATTTTGAATTAGTTTAGCACATGCGCTTTGACGGACCGTTAAGCGCCGGCGTTTCAAATAAGTGATTGATTTACAACAGCGATTGCAAGCCCCGCAAAAATTGGGCTTGAGCTTCCTGGCGTCCCGGATGGTTAATTGACAAGTTGCGCTTATATTTAAGGGATCTTTTGAATCGCGAAAATTTGCCAAGAGCGCGGAAAAATTCGCGGAAAGTGACGTGCGGGAAGCAAGAAGTCCGCACGTTTACCTTAACGGCATTAACCACCATGGCGCCCTGCTGGAGATGAACGGTTTGTTCACCAGCGGCGCTATCCTGAAAACACCGTGAGCGTATCCGGCAAGGCCGAGCGTAGACACCGTTTCTGGATCGCCACGGCGGCTTCGCCACCTCGCGATGACGGTTGCGGAAGCGTTCAACCAAACTTCATATCGTACCGCCATGCACGTTCCGCTATTCCAGCCGCCACTCCGCGAAGGCCGCGAAAGGCTTCCGTTGAAGCGCCCCCACAAGATTGTCGAACATGCGAAGACGCAATTTGCCGATCGGTATAATCGTGAGCACCGGCTGGGCATCCGCAGCAGCAAACTGAATGCGCGGGTGGCCAACGCGAACGTGTCCTCCGGCAATCGCGATGAACACTGGGTTCAGGGCAAGCGACAGCCGCATATCCTCGGATTGCCGGAACCGGACCGGGCCATGATTGCCAGGGCCGCGCCGTTCGATTTCCGCCGCCAGGAACCGGCTGCGTTTGAAGTACGAGGGATCGAGCCGCAACTCGCTGCCGTCGCCGTACACCGCATGACGCAATATCGCCGCGCCCTCGGGCGAAATGAACTGGCCGATGGCAATGCCGCCCAAAACGCCGGAGTGCAACACGATGCGGTCGAGTGCGGTAAGCTCACCCGCCGCGGCCCGCTTCTGCATGGAGGCGAGGAGACCGTCGATCGTTGCTTCGGCCAGGGGCCGTATCCCCGACGACAATGGATCGTCCGAGAAAACGGTACCTGCGGCAACAAGTGCAAATAGACAGCTCGCAACGATTGCAACCTTTGCGGTGCCCTTTATCACGGATCGCGATATCATAAGAGAACCCGATTACCCCGATGTTTCCGCATTGTGCCTTGAACGGAGCGTTCAACCCCTCACCCTGTCCCTCTCCCTCTGGGAGAGGGAACGCTAGAATATCCGCAGCGGGGAGTTCAGGGGTCCCTTCTCCCATGGGGAGAAGGATGAGGGGAGATTCCCTCCGTGCAAGGCACAATGCGGAAACATCGGGGTGATTTCAGGAGCGGTCCGCTGCATTTTCCTCCTGCTCCAGGAGGTGCGGCGATAAGGCGGTCTTGGCTTGCATGAGTTTGAAGCGCTCGGTTACGAGCACCACCGCGAGCGTCGCGATGAACAGCAGCGCGATGCCGATGCAGAGCGGCCGCACGCCGCCCTCGAAGGAGCGCCCGATCAGCGTGCCGAAAATCGCGCCCGCGCCGGTGGTGTAGAAACCCGCCACGGAAGAGGCGGTACCGGCGACATGCGCCATCGGCTCCATGGCGAGCGCGTTGAAGTTCGGCATGATGATGCCGAAGCAAAAGAAGACCGTGGCCATGAACCCGCAGAACAGGAGCAGCGGCGGCTTTTCCGGAAAGCCCAGGAACGCCATGACCGCACAGGCGGCGAGGCCTGCGAACAGCGTGGCGTGCGAGATACCGCGCATGCCCAGCTTGCGCACGGCCGAAGCGTTGAGCAGCGAGGCCGCGATCATGAATGCGGCGATGGAACCGAAAGCAATCGGGAACGCCGCGCCGAGGCCATAGACCTCGACGAAAATCTGCTCCGAACTCATGACGTAGCTGATGAGCAGGCCGAACATGAAGCCCGTGGCGATGACATAGCCCAAGGTCTGGCGCGTGAGCGCGACGAGCTTCACCGCGTGCCACAGCGCGCCCGGCGATAGCGGCAGCCTGTCCCCGGCGCGGCGTGTCTCGGGCAGCCGGAGCGTTGCCCAAAGCCCGGAGCCAAGCGCCACGCCGAGCAGAAGCACGAAGATGGACCGCCAGCCCGAGAATTGCAGGATGCCTTCGCCAACACCCGGCGCAACGATCGGCACGACGATGAAGACCATGATGATGAAGGACATGACCCGCGACATTTCGCGGCCTTCGAAGCGGTCGCGCACGATGGCGACCGCGATGACGCGAGGTGCCGCGGCGCCCATGCCCTGTAGCACTCTCGCGGCGAGGAGGCCCGCGAATGAGGAGGAAGAGGCGGCGAGCACAGTGCCGAAGATGTAGAACGCCAGCCCGAATAACAGTGGCGGCTTGCGGCCGAACCTGTCCGAGATGGGGCCGAATATGAGTTGGCCCAGAGCAAATCCGCCGAGATAGATGCTGACCACGAGCTGCCGGTCGTTGCCGTTGGCGACGCCGAGCGAGCGGCCGATCTGCGGCAGGGCCGGCAGCATGACATCCACGGAAAGCGCCGTGAGCGCCATGAGGAGCGCCATCAATGCCACGAACTCGAACGCGGAAAGAGGGAATTGAGCGGCTTGCGAGCCAGCTCGCTGTTCAGGCTTTGTGAGCATGGAGAAACTGTCGCCGATGATCGTCATCCCGGAAACGCCGCAGGCGCTATCCGGGATCTTTGCAAGCGTCAGCGCTTGTTAAGGTCCCGTGTCCGCGCGTCACCGCTTCGCGCTGCGGCGCGCACGGGACGACAATACAGCCGGCGCCATTGGCGCGGCAACTTACACTATGGTTAGGCGTAGCGCTCCTACCAGAACGGGTTCAGGCTGGCCCGCTCGGTGAACTTGAGATAGGCGATGCTGGCGCCCAGCCGGAGCCCGAGCCCGGTGCGGATCGGCACGATCAGCATGTCTCCGCCCCGGTAGACCGTCATCCCCAGGCCGCCCGCGACATAGGCGGAGCCATCGAGGCCGGGAAAGCGCCTGTACAAGCCTGTCTGTTCCTGGAGGTTATAGACCAGGAACAGGGTTTGCGAACCGTTCGCGCCCAAATCCGCGCCAAGGGTCGGCCCCTGCCAATAGATGGAGGCCGGGCCTGTTTCAATGCCGTTGAGCTTCGTGTAGAGCTTGCCCTCGCCATATCTCAGGCCCGCGAGGAAGGCTCCGCCGCCCTCGCCGCCGACGATATAGGCGTTGGGCTGGCCGAACTGCTTGAAGGCGCGGTTCACAAGCACGGCAAGGTCGGAAGTCAGCGTGCCGAAAACGCCCTTGCCGGCCTCATGGATTTCCTCGGCCGTATAGCCGCTCGCGGCTGGAGGCGGCAGCTCGATCGCCGCGGGAGGCGGCGCAACCGGAGCGCTTTGCGGCTTAGGCAGCACGGCCACGCGGTTGTCTGGCTGCTGGGGCGCGGGTTTCAACACGAGCGGACCCGTGGGCTGAGCGGCCGCTTGCCGCTGAGCAGGCGCCGGAGCTGGAGCCGGAACCGGGGTATGCGCGAGATTGGCGGACCAAACCGGGGCCGGCTCTCCGGCCTCGCTTTGCTGGCGCGGCGCGGCGTTCGAGGCCTGAGCGGCGGCCGGCAACGGCTGCTTGGCGTAAGGCGAAACCGGAGCCTTCGCGCCCTCGGCCTCAAGCTGCGCCAGGATGAAGCCGGACTTTTGGCCCATTACGGTGATGAGCCTCTCCTGCACCGACTTGAGATCGCCGAGACGGCTACATGAAACGTCGCTGTTCGGCGTCGCGCTGAGCGTGTCGAGCCTGCTGGCAAGCTCCTCGATATCGTTATTGAACGATTCCAGCTTGGCGTCGTCCATGGCTGCCGCGGCCTTGTCGGCCCTTTGTGCGTCGGTCCAGCCATTTTTCTTTGCAAGCACTTCGAGACGATCGTGGAAGCGCCTCTCACTTTCGCGGTTCAGCGTCCTGAGCGACTGGGCAGCTTGATCGATCTGTACACCGAAGGCTCTGGCGTCGCAGCCTTGCGCGGCGCGGCCCGTGGACGGAAGCGCCATTATCAAGGCGATAGCGGCCGCATGTCCCAATTTCATAGTCCAGCCCTCGCGCTTTATGAAGCATTCCCCTTCATTAAGTCATGCTACGATTCGCGCCGCTGTTGTGGCGTCTTTAGGGTATTACATGGGTTGTCCATAGCGGATTTGGTATAGCCGGGCAACCTGAGACGCCGCCGTGGCAGCTATGCTGCGGCGAAATGCGCGGCAATCTAGCAGCCGTTGCCTGTCAGCAGGCTTACAAGCCGGCGCAAGGAATGGGCGAATCTCCCCTCACCCTGTCCCTCTCCCCATGGGAGAGGGAACGCCCGAAGCTCCGCTGCGGGCAGTTCAGGGGTTCCTTCTCCCATGGGGAGAAGGACAGGATGAGGGGTTGCGCCCTACGTGTTAATCCTCGCCGCCATCGGTCCCGGCAAGCGGCGTCACGCGCGGTTCGGCGTAATCCGCCAGCAGCACGACCGAGCCGGTGGTGGCGCGGGCTTCGAGGTCGCGGTGCGCCTGTGCCGCGTCCGCCATCGGATAGGTTTTCGTGACCCGGATCTTGACCCGGCCGAGCCGCACCATGTCCATGACATCGTTCGCGTTGTCCACCAGCGCCTGCCGCTGGGCGATGTATGTGAACAGCGAGGCCCGCGTGGCATAGAGCGATCCCTTTTGCGCGAGCATGCCCATCTCGAACGGTGGCACGGGGCCGGAAGCATTGCCGAAGCTTACCCACATCCCGCGCGGTTTGAGACAATCGAGCGATTTCGGGAAGGTGTCCTTGCCGACCGAGTCGTAGACCACGTCCACGCCCGCGCCCCCGGTGATCTCCTTCACCCGCGCCACGAAGTCCTCGGTGCGGTAGTTGACGACGTGCGTGCAGCCATTCTTCCTGGCGAGCTTGACTTTCTCGTCCGAGCCCACGGTGCCGATCATGGTGGCGCCGATATGAGCGAGCCATTGGCAGGCGATCAGCCCGACGCCGCCGGCCGCCGCGTGCCAGAGCACAACGCTATCCTTCGTAACCGGATAGGTTTCCTTCACGAGATAGCGCACGGTCATGCCTTGCAGCATCATGGCCGCCGCCATCTCGTAGGAGATATCGGCCGGCAGCTTCACCAGCCGGTCCGCCGCGATCAGCCGCTCCTCCGCGTAGCCGCCGATGGGGCCGGCATAGGCCACGCGATCGCCAGCCGTGAGGTCAGCGACGCCTTCGCCAACCGCGATCACCTGGCCCGCGCCTTCGCTGCCCGGCGTAATGGGCAACGCCATCGGATAAAGTCCGGTGCGGTGATAAACGTCGAGGTAGTTCACCCCGGCGGCATGCTGCTTGATCTTCACCTGACCAGGCCCCGGCTCGCCAAGCTGAACTTCCTCCCACTTCATGACCTCGGGGCCGCCGAAAACGTGAACGCGGATCGCATGGGGCATGGAGCACCTCTTGAGTTGCCGGCGCGCGCCGGGACGAATTGCCGCAGTTATGCCCGCAATCGCGAAAGTTGTCGATATGCGAGGCAGGCTGGAACGCTCCGCCGGCGTCCAGAGGTTTTCGTAGCGGGACGCGGCACCCTGCGCCCCTGGGAAGGAACGTCAGCCTGCTTCGGTAAGCTCCCGCAAGCGCCGCAAGCCTAGCCACAAGTAAACCAGGGCCGAGGCACTCCCCACGGCAATCCCCAAAATCATCAGACCACGATCCGGCGCTGGCGGCGTTACCATGAACCGCGATATCGCAAAGACATTCATCGCGGATATGGCGGCCATTGAAATCGACCCGGCCACAGCACCCCATTTACCCCAGCTCCAGGGATGGTCTTCCCACAGCGAGAATGAGCACGCGACGGCGATGGCAACTGGTGCAAAGCCAACGGCGAACGCACCTGCATCGCCCAATACCGGCTTAAGCATGTCAGCGACAAAAAGAGGGCCGCCGCAAAACGAAAGCAGGCCCGCAATCTTAATAAGAACCAGGATGAGCATAGCAAACACCCAACGCCGCTGCACCGCCACGTCATCGCGAGGCGGCTTGGCCGCCGCGGCGATCCAGAGGCAGCGGGCTCCAGCGTGGAACTTCCTGCCTCTAAATTGCTTCGCTCCACTCACAATACCGGCGGTGAGCCTAAGCCTCTTCCGGCACCTTGAGCTTCTGGCGGAGGATGGCGTTCACCGCATCCGGGTTCGCCTTCCCGCCGGTGGCGCGCATCACCTGGCCCACGAACCAGCCGAGCGTCTTGGGCTTGGTCTGCACCTGCTCGACCTGCTTCGGGTTGGCGGCGATGATCTCGTCGACAACCTTCTCGATGGCGCCGGTATCGGTGACCTGCTTCAGCCCGCGCTCCTCGACGATCTTCTTGGGCGCATCCCCGGTCTGCAGCATCAGCTCGAACACTTCCTTGGCGATGCGGCCGGAGATCACATTGCTGGAGATAAGGTCGATCAGCTCGCCCAGGTGCGCGGCGGGAACCGGGCTGTTGGAGATGTCCCGGCCTGTCTTGTTCAGCGCGGCGAAGAAATCGCCCATGATCCAGTTCGCGGCGAGCTTGGCATCGCGTCCCTTGGCCACCGCCTCGAAAAAATCGGCGGAGGCGCGGTCCATGATCAGCACGCCCGCGTCATAGGCGGAAAGCCCATAGTCCTTTATGAAGCGTGCGCGCTTGTCGTCCGGCAGCTCGGGCAGCTCTTTCTCCAGCTTTTTCACGAAGGCATCGGTGAACACCAGCGGCAGCAAGTCCGGATCGGGGAAGTAGCGGTAATCGTGCGCCTCTTCCTTGGAGCGCATGGGCGCGGTCTCGCCGCTCTTGGGATCGTACAGCAGCGTCTGCTGATGTATCCTGCCGCCGTCCTCCAGCACGCCGATCTGCCGCCGCGCCTCGTACTCGATGGCCTGGCCGATGAAGCGGATGGAGTTCATGTTCTTGATCTCGCAGCGCGTGCCGAGTTCCGCGCCCGGCCGGCGCACGGACACGTTCACGTCGGCGCGGAGGCTGCCCTCCTCCATGTTGCCGTCGCAGGTGCCGAGATAGCGCATGATCGTGCGCAGCTTGCCGATGTATGCCTTGGCCTCCTCGGACGAGCGGATATCGGGCTTCGAGACGATCTCCATAAGGCCCACGCCAGAGCGGTTCAGGTCCACGAACGAATATTCCGCGTGCTGGTCGTGCAGGCTCTTGCCGGCGTCCTGCTCCAGATGCA
>PMBZ01000210.1:0-16288 GCA_003153975.1 Hyphomicrobiales bacterium | reverse complement strand
TCCTCGTTGATGACGGGCAGCATTCCGGGCATCGCCGCATCGACGAGGCTCACATGCGCGTTGGGCTCGCCGCCGAACTCCGCCGAAGCGCCGGAAAACAGCTTCGCGTTGGAAAGCACCTGAGCGTGGACCTCTAGCCCCACGATGAGTTCCCATGCGCCGGTCGCGCCCTCGATCAGGTTTTCCCGTCTTGTCTGCGTCATGTAACCAGGTCCTATGAAGTCTCGCCGTCGCGGTACGATGGCTTATCGATCGATACTGCGCGCATTACCCCTCATCCTGTCCTTCTCCCAATGGGAGAAGGGACNNGAGAGGGACAGGGTGAGGGGTTGCGCGCTATGTTCATGCCTCATCGTCAAAAGCAGCCTAAAGCCGGGGCGGATACCTGAGCCCGATGGTGATGGTTTTTGCACCGCTCAGTGTAAAACGCGCCTGGTCGAATTTGATTTTGGCCCCGATTGGGCTCACGTCCTCAGGCAGCACGCCGCTATAGCCGCGCGCCTCCAGCGGCCGCCTGAAAAGCCCCGTGTCGAGTTGGCCGTTGTTGTTCTCGTCGTGGAACACGAAAACGGCATAGTCGCCCGCGGGCAGCGAGGCGAAGGTGTACGGCACCGTGAGATTTTGCATGCTCTCGACCACCCGGCGGCAAAGCGCGGCATTCGGAAAGTCGCAAGGCAGGTTGCCAGCGCGCTCGTCCCGGTATTGCACCTTCGCGGCATCGGGGAATTTCGAGGCTTCCGAGGAGTCGGGCCACAGCATCAGCACGACTTGGCCTTTGTAATTGCGCAGGCCGCTCACCTCGATCGTCAAATCCGAGGTTTGCGCCTTCGCCTCAAGGGCCATGCCAGCCATCGTGGAACCCGCGACGAGCACGAACGCAAGCAATCTCAGCCTCATCGCCATACTCTTTCGCTTATTCCGATGCCTGTTCGATCCGCTTTCCGAGCTTTTCTTCCTCGTACTGAATAAACCAACCAATCATCTGACGCCAGAGCGCAACTGCGAGTTCCGGCGGCAATCCACGCTGTTTCGCGCGTGCCTCGACCTTGTCGATCACCTGCCGGATACGCCACGGCACTCTTGCATCCGCTGGATTGGTCTTGAGCTGCCAAGCGCGGTCCACATAGGAGAAGCGCTCGGCGACCAAGTCGAGCAGCTCTTCGTCGACGCGGTCGATTTCGACGCGCACCTGCTCCATGTTCTCGCATTCTTCCGCTTTACGAAGCGCCATTGCTGTTCTTTCCCGGCTTGGCTTTTGCGGCCGGTTTCTTGGCCGGGGCCGCGGCCTCAGTCTTTTTCGCAACCGGCTTTTTCGCTGCCGGAGCCTTCTTGGCGTCCTCGCGCCACCAGGGCTCCGGTATGGGCATCCGGCCAACCGCATCTTCGATCACTTGCCCGGCGTGCAAAACCTGACCTTCGTCGAATGGCTTGCCGATGAGCTGAAGGCCGAGCGGAAGCCCCTCCGATGAGCGGCCTCCCGGCACCACCAGCCCTGGCAGTCCGGCCATGTTCACCGTCACCGTAAAGATGTCGTTCAAATACATCTCGACGGGATCGCCGCTGCCCTGGCTGCCGAGCGCGAAAGCGGGCGTCGGCGTGGCCGGCGTCAGGATCACGTCCACCTTCTCGAAGGCTTGGTCGAAGTCGCGCTTGATAAGGCTGCGGACCTTCTGCGCCTTGAGGTAATAGGCGTCGTAATAACCGGCGGAGAGCACGTAGGTGCCGATCAGGATGCGGCGCTTCACCTCGGCTCCGAAACCCTCGGCGCGGGTATTCTCGTACATGCCGATGATGTCCTTGCCGTCGACGCGCAGGCCGTAGCGCACGCCATCGTAGCGAGCGAGGTTCGAAGAGGCCTCGGCGGGCGCCACGATATAATAGGCGGGCAGCGCCGCCTTGGTATGCGGCAGGCTCACGTCCACGATTTTCGCGCCGGCCTGCTTGAAAATCTCGATGCCCTTCTGCCAAAGCGCCTCGATTTCGGGCGCCATGCCGTCCACGCGGTATTCCTTCGGGATGCCGATCCTGAGCCCCTTCACCGGCTGGCCGAGCGCCTTCTCGAAATCAGGAACGGGCAAATCGACACTGGTGGAGTCTTTCAGATCGTGGCTCGCCATGACTTGGAGGAGGAGCGCGGCATCCTTCACCGAGCGCGCGAGCGGCCCCGCTTGGTCGAGCGAGGACGCGAACGCAATCATGCCCCAGCGCGAGCAGCGTCCATAGGTTGGCTTGATCCCGACCGTGCCGGTGAACGCGGCCGGCTGGCGGATCGAGCCGCCGGTATCCGAAGCCGTGGCACCCAGGCACAAGCCCGCCGCGACCGCCGCCGCCGAACCGCCCGACGAGCCGCCCGGCACGATCTTGTCCGTGCTGCCGCTGGCGCGCCATGGGCTGACGCACGGCCCAAAGTAGCTCGTCTCGTTGGAGGAGCCCATCGCGAACTCGTCNNTCCATGTTGAGCTTGCCGAGCATCACCGCGCCCGCGTCCCAGAGGTTCTGCGTGACGGTCGATTCGTAAGGCGGCACGAAATTGTGCAGGATGTGCGAGCACGCGGTCGTGCGCACATCCTTGGTGCAATAGAGGTCCTTGATGCCGAGCGGAATGCCTTCCAGCGCACGGATGCCGGCCTTCGACTTGGCGCCGAGCCGCTTGTCCGACTCCTTCGCCGCCTCCATCGCTTTATCGGCGGTAACGGCGACGAAAGCGTTCAGCGCCTTGTTGCCGGCCTCGATGGCCGAAAGGCAGGCTCCGGTAAGCTCAGCCGCTTTGATCTCCTTGTTGCGCAGCTTCTCGCTCGCTTCGGAGATAGTGAGTTCGTTCAATGCCATGGACTATTCGATAACCTTGGGGACAAGGAAAAAGTGGTCTTCGGTCTTGGGTGCATTCCTGACGATGTCCACCGGCCGGCCGCCGTCGGTCACAACATCGGTGCGCATTCTAAGTTGCGCCGCGCCCGCGTGCGTGAGCGGCTCGACATCGCCGGTCGGGATCGCGTTCAACTCCTCGACCCAGGCCAGGATGCCGTTCAGCTCGCGTTTGAGGTTTTGCGCTTCCTGCGCCGAGATCCTGAGACGCGCCAAATGGGCGATCCGCTTTACAGTCGCCTCGTCGATTTGTGTTTTTGCCATGGTAGTCTCTAATGTGGGTGCGCTATGTCTATGTTTAGCACCGCGCGCCCGCAACCGTTTATTTCGGCACGGACTACGATGCGCACCTGATTTCGACATGGTATTTCGAGACATCCGGTCTTCGGATGCCCGCTATTTGGGGCACGGCGCAGTTTCATGTGTGGGTTTCATGTGTGGGTTGACGTGAATGAAGCCGCGCCGCATAATTATGGACCAGACGAAGGTCCAGAAGGGTGTGCCGTGCAAATTTCCGTAACCGAAGCGAAAGGCAGGCTCACCGAATTGTTGCGCCTGGCTGAAGAGGGTGGCGAGGTGATATTGACGCGGCACGGCCAGCCCGCGGCGCGGCTCGTTCCAGTAAGAGCGGCGCGGGACCGGCCGGCGCGCAAGGCAGCGATCGAGGCTATCCGCGAAGCTGCAAGCAAGAAAGCCAAGCCGGGGCCGGATTCTGCGCGATCCCAGGATTTTCTCTACGGTGAGGGTGGCTTGCCAAAATGATCGCCGTGGATACCTCCGCACTCATGGCGATACTCCTGTCCGAGCCCGAAGGGAACGCCTGCGCCGCGATTCTTGTGTCCGAACCGCATGTTCTGATATCCGCCGGCACACTCGCGGAGGCGCTGATCGTGGCGGCCCGCCGGAGCGTGGGCGAAGAGATGGCGGCGCTGGTCGAGGAACTGGCATTTGAAATTGTCAGCGTCACACCGGCGGCGGCCCGGCGCGTTGCCGCCGCTTACGAGCGTTGGGGCAAAGGCGTGCATCCAGCGGGCCTGAATTTTGGCGATTGCTTCGCTTACGAGGCTGCGAAAGAGCATGCCTGCCCGCTGCTCTACACCGGGAACGATTTCGCGCGGACGGATCTTGAAAATGCATTGCAAGCGGGCTGACGAATAACGGGTTTTACTGCGCCGGCGGACGTGGCGTTGTGGCGAGATGCCCTTGCTTGATCCAGACACGGGCGCCGTCCTCGAAGGTGCGGACCTCGGTTCTGGCCGCATCCGGCAGGCGCAGCCACGACAGCGGCTCGAAAACCTCGCCAGCTTCGGAGAACGATCCATCCAGCACGAGGATTTCCATTCCGCCCGCCGCGCCGATTGGAACGATGCAGCCCGCGGGCCAGCGTTCGAGCCGCACATCCTCGCGAGCGTCGCGGAACAGCGGCATGACCTCCGCACCCGTGTGCCGGGGAGCGGAATGGAACGGCATCTTGTTCGTATCGATGCTGACCTGCGTGCGATCTGCCGGATCGAACTGCCATAGCTTCACAAAGATCGTGCAGCCCGGAGCCGAAGCCGGGGTGTGCCGTGATGTGGGCGGATTGCGGACATAGCTGCCCGCCGGAAAATCTCCTGTCTCGTCCTGGAACACGCCGTCGAGAACCAGAATTTCCTCACCGCCGCCGTGGACATGGGCGGGGAAGTGGCTGCCCGGCGCGAAACGCACAATCGTCGTCGCGCGGGCGATTTCGTCTCCCAGCCGGTCCAGCATGCGCCGTTCCACCCCCGGCACTGGCGACGGCATCCAAGGAATGCGTGCCGCGTGAACAGCCGCCCGCTTTTCAAAATCCGCATTCAGCTCCATGTCCGCCACCCTTTGCCACTGTCCCTGGCTTCGCTCTGGAGAGACACTCGAACCGCGCTACTGTTCCATACCCAGCTTGCCGCTGACTGGACCGCGGCGCCGTCCTCGCGAAGGCGGGGACCCGTGCCGGAGCCCGCACCAGCGGCAGAGATGGATTCCCGCTTTCGCCAGGATGACGCCGCCGAAGGCCCGGCCCATCGAGCGATTTAGTTGAGGTATTATAACACCTCATTTTTAGATCACTGATTCTGCTGCATAATTTCCAGAAAAATCGGCTTCCGTGCGGTTGACAGCGCTCCGTACTTCGCGTATTTCTTCCGCAATTGGGCCGTGCGGCCCTTTTTTCATTGGAGCGGCGCGTCCGCTTCTTAACGGACTTGAGCCATGAAAACCTATTCCGCAAAACCATCAGACATCCAGAAGAAGTGGCTTCTGATCGATGCCGAGGGCCTTGTCGTCGGCCGCGTGGCAACGATCATCGCGAACCGCCTGCGCGGCAAGCATAAGCCCACTTTCACGCCGCATATGGACGACGGCGACTACGTGATCGTCGTCAACGCCAAGAAGATCGTCTTCACCGGCAACAAGACGCAGGACAAGGTCTACTACCGCCATACGAACCACCCCGGCGGCATCAAGGAGCGGCGCCCGTTCGAAATCCTGGGCAGCAAGTTCCCGGAGCGCGTGCTCATGAAGGCGGTGGAGCGCATGGTTCCGCGCGGGCCGCTCGGCCGCAAGCAGATGACGCACCTGCTCGTTTATGGCGGGCCGGAGCATCCGCACGCCGCGCAAAGCCCCGAATTTCTCGATATCCGTGCCATGAATGCAAAGAATGCGGCGAGGGCCCGTTAATGACTGAGACAACGAAGTCTTTCGCAGGCCTGGAGAAGAGCGCAACCGCTCCGGCACCCGCAACCGATGACCGTTCGCGTCCGGTTCACGTTCAAAAGATCGACGCGCATGGCCGAGCCTATGCCACCGGCAAGCGCAAGAATGCCGTCGCGCGCGTCTGGGTGAAGCCGGGCGTGGGCAAGATCACCATCAACGACCGCGATCACGAGACCTATTTCGCGCGGCCGGTGCTGCAGATGATCCTGAAGCAGCCGCTCGTCACCGCGAACCGCGCTTCGCAATACGATATCATCGCCACGGTCTCCGGCGGCGGGCTTTCCGGTCAGGCGGGTGCCGTGCGTCACGGGCTTTCCAAGGCGCTCACCTACTATGAGCCGGAGTTACGCGCCGTGCTCAAGAAAGAGGGCTTCCTCACCCGCGACCCGCGCGTGGTCGAACGCAAGAAGTACGGCAAGGCGAAGGCCCGCCGCAGCTTCCAGTTCTCGAAGCGCTAGCCGCATATCTGCGCTACCTCGCCATGGCGGCTCAGGCTGCCTGGCGAGATTGTTGTGCCAGCAGCGAAAGCGCGGTATTTCCAATCATGAGGGTACACTCCCTCACCCTGTCCCTCTCCCCATGGGAGAGGGAACGCTAGTTCAGGGGTCCCTTCTCCCATGGGGAGAAGGACAGGATGAGGAGAGTTTCCCTCTATTCAGTGCGCCGCCCTGTGTTCTCCCATACCGCAGGTGCGGCCAGGAGACGAACGCATGCCTGCGCAAGCAAAAATCAAAATCGGTGTCATCGGTGCGAGCGGTTACACGGGCGCCGATCTGATCCGCTTGGCTGCCTGCCATCCGCACATGAAAATCGCGCTGCTCGCGGCGAACACGCACGCTGGCAAAGCGCTCGGCGACGTTTTCCCGCACTTGGGCTTCATCGGCGGGCCGGCGCTGGTCAAGGCGGAGGACGCGGACTGGAGCGCCTGCGATGCGGTGTTCTGCGGACTGCCGCACGGCACGGCGCAGGACATCGTCGCGACGCTGCCCGAAAGCGTCAAAGTCATCGACATGTCCGCGGATTTCCGGCTGCGCGACACCGGCACCTACGCAAAATGGTATGGGCGCGAGCACGCAGCGTCGCATCTTCTCAAGAACGCGGTATACGGGCTCACCGAGTTCTATGGCGAGGCTATCGCCAAGGCACGCCTCGTCGCCTGCCCCGGCTGCTACCCGACGGCGGCGCTTTTGGCCCTGCTGCCGCTCGTGCACGCGAAGCTCGTCGACCCGGCGGATATTGTCATCGACGCGAAGTCGGGCGTCTCTGGCGCCGGGCGCTCGCTCAAGCAGAACATCCTGTTCTCCGAAACAGGAGAGGGGCTTTCGCCTTACAGCATTGCCAGCCACAGGCACGCGCCGGAGATCGAACAGGAAATCTCCGCGGCGGCCGGCGAGCAGGTGCTGGTGAATTTCACGCCGCACCTCGTGCCGATGAGCCGCGGCGAACTCGTTACGGCCTATGTGCGCCTCGCCGCTGGCCACCAGCCGGCCGATCTATCGGCAGCCCTTGAGGCGCGCTACAAGGCGGCGCATTTTGTCAAGCTCGCTCCCAAAGGCACGCTGCCGTCGACCCAATTCGTGCGCGGTTCCAACTACTGCATGATTGGCGTCTACGCCGACCGCATCCCTGGCCGGGCCATCGTAGTCTCGGCCATCGACAACCTGGTTAAGGGCTCGGCCGGGCAAGCCATTCAAAACTTTAACCTAATGTACGGCTTCCCCGAGAGCGCGGGGCTTGAACAATTGCCGCTTTTCCCGTAAAGCGCGGGTGCGTGCATTATCCTGTGCACGGAAACAACATCATTCCTAAAATTGAACCGGCAGCCGAAATGCCATAATCGCCCTCGAAGCGTTATGGTATGAGCGGCCATTGCCAGACTCAACCGCCGCGCTCAATGCTTCCAGCCGGGAGGGACAAAATGATCCGCAATATTGTCATCGGCGTTTTGGCCGTTATAGCGGTCATTTTCGCATACCGGAATTACCATCTCGCCGCGGAATCGGAAAAGCACGCCCAGCTCGTGATAGAGACACGGGAAAAAGCTGGGCGGGATCTTCAGTCTACGAACGAAAAGCTTCAAAATGAAGAGCGGGCACGGCAGGTTGCGGAAAAAGACGCTAAATCCGCCTCCGAAAAACTAGCTGAGGAGCAAGCCCTTCGCGACAAGGCCGAGCAGGCGCTGAAGGCCGCGAACGACCGCCTCGCCGAAATCCAGAATGCGCTTGCGAATGTCCAGCAGGCTGCCCGCGACGCCAAGGAAACCCAGGCAAAAGCGGAGAAGGAAAGAGACGGCGCTCAGCAAGCCGCGAAGGAAGCGCAAGATGCGCTTGCAAAGGAGCGGGAAGCGCCGTGCAAGGACCGTGGGCGGCATTAGCCAGCTGGAGGCTAAAGAGGTGGACGTTATTTCTATCCGATGGCTTGGCTATTACAACCGCGGCTAGGTAAAAAGGGCTGCTGTAACTGGTGCTTACCTGCATCACTGGCGCGGCCGGCGGCGGAAACTGTTTGAAAGCTTGCGCGCAGGACTTTACGAAAAGGCAATGTTCGCGCATAATCCGGCCCAACTGGGCAAACTATCGGACCCCGTGGAACTACGCGTTGCAGCAATTACCGTGTAAGCGGTCGGAATACGCATGTCCTCCCCCCGATACCTGTTCTGCCTGCATAACTTGGAACATTGTCTATCGGACCATGTTTTTTCGTTGGGGAAGAGGAGTGAATATCCCATGCGCCAGACGGGCACGGTTAAATTTTTCAACCAGGCCAAAGGCTTCGGCTTCATAACACCGGACGAGGGCGGAAAGGATGTGTTCGTTCACATCTCTGCCGTGGAGCGCTCCAGCGTTGGAAGCCTGGACGAGGGAATGCGCGTATCCTATGAGACGCAGCCCGATCCGAAAGGCAAGGGTCCGAAGGCGGTCAATCTCGAACGCGCGGATTAGTCCGGGTAGTTCCCGCCCGCCGGCAAGGCGGGTTATTTACAGCACATCCCGGAAGATCTGCTTGCTTCGGAGCGCAACTCTCCTTAATTGCGGGTTATGCGCTTCCTAGATCAAGCAAAAGTTTACATTCGCTCGGGAGATGGCGGGAATGGCTGCCTCTCTTTCCGGCGCGAGAAGTTTATCGAGTTCGGCGGACCCGACGGCGGCGATGGCGGCCGGGGCGGGAGCGTCTGGGCCGAGTGCGTTGAAAATCACAACACGCTGATCGATTTCCGCTACCAGCAACACTACACGGCTGGTAACGGCAAGCACGGCATGGGTGCGAACAGGGCGGGTCCCGCGGGTCACGACACCGTGCTCAAGGTGCCGCCTGGAACGCAGGTTTTCGCCGAAGATAACGAGACGCTTCTCGCCGACCTCGTTCATCCCGGCCAGCGCGCGCTGATTGCGGCGGGCGGCAATGGCGGCTTCGGCAACGCACACTTCAAATCCTCGACCAACCGCGCGCCGCGCCGCGTGAACCCCGGTCAGGAGGGCGTGGAATTGACGATCTGGCTGCGGCTTAAGCTGCTCGCCGATGCCGGCATCATTGGGCTTCCCAACGCGGGCAAATCCACGTTCCTGGCCACGGTCAGCGCGGCGAAGCCCAAGATCGCGGACTATCCGTTCACGACGCTTCACCCCAATCTCGGCGTGGTCAAAGCCGGCGACATGGACTTCGTCATCGCCGACATTCCAGGGCTCATCGAAGGCGCGCACGAAGGCGCCGGCCTCGGCGACCGCTTCCTCGGGCATGTCGAGCGCTGCCGCGTGCTTTTGCATCTCGTCGACGTAACCGAAGGGGATGTCGCGGCGGCCTACCGCACCATCCGCGGCGAACTCAAGGCTTACGGCGCCGGCCTCGCCCGCAAGCGCGAGATCGTGGCGCTCTCCAAATGCGATGCGGTGACGCCGGAAGTCGCGGCGGAGAAGGCGGCCGAACTGCAGCGCGTGGCGCGGAAGAAGCCGCTTCTCCTCTCCGCCGTGTCCAGCACAGGCGTGCGGGAGGTGCTGCTCAAGCTCGGCAAGATCGTGCACCAGCCGAAAGAGAAAAAGGAGGCGGAGAAGCCCGCAGCTCCATGGGAGCCCGGACTGGCCTGATAACCTGTTTTGCACGCGATCAGGGCGATTGTTTCCGCGGCTTCAAAGCGAGGTACACGACATGCTTCCGATCTCAATCGCATTAACCGCGTTCGTCGCCATCAGCCATTTCGGCTTCATGGTGCTGGAGATGTTTTTCTGGGATCGCCCCTTGGGACGCAAGATCTTCAAGACCACTCCCGAAGTTTCCGCTTCTTCCAAGGTGCTGGCCGCAAATCAGGGCCTTTACAACGGCTTCCTGGCCGCGGGCCTGGTTTGGGGGCTTTGGGCTGGGCGAGAAGACGTTAAGTTGTTCTTTCTCGCTTGCGTGATCGTGGCGGGAATTTTCGGCGCCGCGACGGTCAAGACCTCCATCCTTTTCGTGCAAGCACTGCCCGCGGTATTGGCCCTCGTCTTCCTGGTTTTAGCCGGCACGTCATGATTCTGGACGAATATAACGAGTTCTGCCGCGCGCTTCCGGCCACCACCTATGTGGTGCAATGGGGCGGCTCGCATGTCTGGAAGGTTGGCGGCAAGGTGTTCGCCATCGGCGGTTTGGAGGGCAGCGAGCTGGCCGTCACTTTCAAGGTGAGCGGCATTTCCTTCGAGATCCTCAAGGAGCTGCCGGGCCTGCGTCCGGCACCCTATCTCGCCTCGCGCGGCATGCTGTGGATCCAGCACTACGCCAAGCCGGGATTGGCGGACGATGAGCTAAAGGACTACATCCGGCAATCGCACCTGATCGTCTCACAGGGCCTCTCCAAGAAGAAGCAGGCCGAGCTTGGGCTCATTCCCCGACCTGCCGGCCACCGCAAGTCTTGACCGCTTTCTATCTGGGCAGCCTCCCGATGGGCGAGGCGTATGCTAGGGTTTAGCCACAATCGCGACGGCTTGGCCGAGAGGCTGCGACCCCTTCACGGCTTCCGTGGCGGCAATAAACACGGGAGGATCGAAGCCAAGCTTCTGGCTCCAAAGCTCGATAACAGGTCTTTCAATGAAGGCATTTAGTGCCGGAAGCGTCTTATAGCGATAAGTAATGGCCGTTTGCTCGAAGATCTCCCAGTGACTTTCTTCCGCGAATTCGAAAAATGAAAAGACAAGCTTTCCACCCGGTTTAAGCGCGCGGCACATGTCCTTCATATACAGGAAAGTCTCGTGATGGTTCAAATGGATGAGTACCGAGAAGGCGCAGATCATGTCTAGCGTCTCATCGGGAGCAGGGATGGTCAACTCCTGGTGGAGCTTGAATTTATAGGCGCTGGATGAGTTCTGCGCGGCGTAATCGAGAAGCTCCTGAACGATGTCGGTGCCGAGATAATCGACCTCCATCCCCGATTTCGATAGAGCACTGGCGAGACGCCCGCTTCCACAACCGATGTCAGCGAGCGCCATCCCCTCGCGCAGCCCGGCATGGCGCAGGATGTCAAGCTCGATCTGGCCAACGGCTTCATACCGGCCACCGACCGCGAGAGCCATCGCCTCATCCGGCGGATACATCTTCAAAAGCGTCGAAACATGCCGCTCGTAGTCCCGGACATAGTGAGATACCAAACCCGCCTCCATTTTCGTCCCCTGCCCCTTCCGCAGGCCACGCGGAACCAATAGCAGGTGGTGCATTCTCCATTATAGGCACTGCAAGGTTGAGCGAACCCGGTGCCTCCCTGCACCCCGCTGGATTCCGGATGCGGGCGCTGTTGCAAGACGGCAGGGAACGCCGGGCGATCACGCCGATTTTTGTTTCCATTCCGGATGTAAATGCTATTAACATTGCATGACCAAGGGAGGCTTGCCGATGCGTGTTGCCATCATGGGGTATGGGGCTGTGGGCCGCGAAACCGCCAATCTGCTGCTGGCGCGGGGCGATCGGGTCCGCCTCGCGCAGCGGAAGCGCCCGGCCGCTTTGCCCGAAGCGGCGGAGTTCGTCGCGGCGGATGTGCTCGACGCGGACAGCGTCCGGCGTGCCTGCGCAGGCTGCGGCGCGGTCATCTGCTGCATCGGCTTCCCCTACGATTCGCGCATTTGGGAAAAGGCGTGGCCAGCCGCCATGGACAACATGCTCGCGGCATGCGCTGGAGAACGGGCGCGGTTCATCTTCGCGGACAATCTCTACATGTATGGCCCGCAAGACCGGCCGCTCACCGAGGACATGCCGCTCACGGACCATGGGCGGAAACTGAAGGTCCGGGCCGGGATCACGCGGGCTTGGCAGCGGGCGCACGCCGAAGGGCGGGTCGAAGCCGTCGCGGTCCGTGCTTCCGACTTCTACGGGCCGGATGTCGAGAATTCGGTGCTTTCGAGTTTTGGCGTAAAGCGCTTGATGCAGGGCAAGGCCGCGCTCATCCCCTATTCGCCGGATCGCCCCCACGATTACGCCTACGTGCCGGATGTTGCGCGCGCCCTTATCACCCTGCTCGACGCGCCGGCGGACGCCTACGGCCAAGCGTGGCATGTACCGAACGCGCCCGCCGGGACGCTGCGCTCGCACATCGTGAAGGCGGCCGGGATGATCGGCGTTGCTCCCCGCCTCACAGTCCTGCCGCGCGCGATGCTCCACGTTATAGGGCTGTTCGACCGGCAGGTTTACGAGCTGATAGAAATGGGCTTCCAGACCGATAGGCCCTATATCGTGGACGCTTCCAAATTCTCCCGCCGCTTCTGGGCCGATGCCACGAGCTTCGAGGACGGCCTTAAAGCAACGATCGCGTCCTACGCTCCGCAATCGCGCTAGCGTTTCAACCCGAACGCTTAACCTCCGGTTCGGGGGATTGCGACGGGCCAAAGGCCGCCAGGCGAAATCATCTCCGTCTCCGTTTTTTAGCCCGGATGGCGCGGGTGCCAAGCAAGCCCGCCGCCGTGCAGGCCTTTTGCAGCTCGGCGCGGATTTTGTCCCGCTCCTCGTGGATCGATACGATCACAGGTCCGGTAGGTATGCCGAGCCCAACCAGCGCGGCCTCGGAAAGCTGCAAGCTCGCCTCGACGGTCTCTGGCACGGCATCGGTGACACCGAGCGAATAGAGCTGTTGAGCATGCTCCGCGTCCCGGGCGCGGGCTACGATCACCAAGTCCGGCCGCAGTTTGCGCGCTTCGGAAACGATATCGCTGGTAACCGATTGGGTGTGGATCGTGACGATCAGGCCCGCGGCTTCCATGATTCCGCAAGCCTTGAGAAATTCGATGCGCGTGGCGTCGCCGTAATAGACCTCGGCTCCCATGCGGCGTTCCCTTATGACCACCTCCGGGTCGCGATCGGTCGCGGTGTAGGCCAGACCATGCGTTTTCAATAGCGAGCACACCACTTTGCCGGTGCGCCCGTAGCCCACCACGATCACATGCTTGCCTGGGCCGGCTGGCGGCGGCAGCAGCTCGGGAGGAAGGCCGGCCTGGCGTTCCATGTGGGGAGCAAGGTGTTGCGCGGCGATGGCGAACAGCGGAATGAGCACCATCGTGAGGGAGGTCAGCGCAAACGTGAAGCTTGCTGCTTGCGGCGTGACAAGGCCAAGCCCCCCGGCAAGCCCGATGGCGACGAAGGCAAACTCGCCTCCGGGACCCAGCAGCAGCCCTGTCTCCAGAGCTGCCGGCCAAGGCAGCTTGAAGAGGCGCCCCGCCGCAATGAGGATCAGGGCCTTAAAACCGATCAGCCCCGCGGCGCAGGCAAGCAGAATGCCGGGGTAGCGGACCAGTTCGCGCACATCGAAGCCCATACCCACGGTGAAGAAGAAGAGCCCAAGGAGAAGCCCCTTGAAAGGCTCGACAGTGGCCTGGATAGCCTTGTGGTACTCGGTTTCCGCGAGCAGGAGGCCGGCCACGAACGCGCCGAGGGCCATCGACATCCCGGCCACCGCGGCAACGACCCCTGTGGCGACGATGACAAACAGCAGCGCCGCGATGAATAGCTCTGCCGGCTGGGTGCTTGCGACGAGGCGGAACAGCGGCCGCAAGAAAAGCCGGCCGGCCAGGACGATGAGGACCAGGGCAAAGACCGCCGCGAACAGCGCCCGCGCGATGTTGAGAGCGACGGAGGCTTCCGCGTTGGCCCCAAGGATCGAGATAAGCATCAGGATAGGGATGACGGCGAGATCCTGGGCGAGCAGGACCGCGAAGCTTGCCCGCCCCGCCATCGTCTTGAGCCGTCCCTGGCCCGACAGCACCTCCAGCACGATTGCGGTCGAGGATAGCGCCAGGCTGCCCCCGATGACGATGGCGGCCGGAGTCCGCTGGCCTGCCCACGAAGCAACGCTGGCGAGAAGCAGCGAGGAAAGAACGATCTGCATACCGCCAAGGCCGAAGACCAGGTGCCGCATGGCCGTCAGCCGCTCGTAGGACAGCTCCAGCCCTATCAGGAACAGAAGGAAAACCACCCCAAGGTCTGCAATGCCCGACAGGTTCCTGGCGTCCGCCACGGTAGCCCAATAGAGCAGCGGCATCTCGCCCGCGAATGAGCCGAGGCCGAGCGGCCCAAGGAACGCGCCGGCGGCGAGATAGCCGAGAACCGGGTTCAATCCCCAGCGCTTCGCGAGCGGAACGATGACGCCGGCCGTGCCGAGCACCACCAGGGCGTCGCTATAGGCCGGGATGTTGATCGATACCGCCATGCGTTTCCCTTGTCCTCAGGCTTTCTGCCACAACACGCTTGCCACAATTAACCCTGGCGCCTCTACTGGCGCTGAACAGCATGGCTGCAACACCGCGATGCCGGAGCTATATGTTGTAGTGGGAACAAGGCATCAGATTTCAACCGCTGGCGCCGACGAAGGCGGCGGCACCGTGCAATGTTGGGTTATCCGGCCAGCAGCTTACGAGCTGTTCCAGATGGGCTTCCGGAAGGTAGCCGGTCTACCTCGTCAGCCGGCAACGCGTTCAAGTTCCCCAGCCGCACCTCAGATCAATCCGGATCAAACTATTGAGCGGAATCAGCGCGTCCCAACTTCCAATGCTGGCTTCCTCTCCGACCGGCAGCGAAATCACCAGAAGAGCCTGAGCCGGGATCGCCGCTCCCGAGCCACTTGCGCGCATTTGCTCGAAGCTTTCCGTGCTTCATCAATGCGTTTGATACTTTCCAGGTCAGTAGCAAGACGATCACGCTCCGCAATTACGCGATTGTGTTCCAAACGAAGCGTCTCCAGCGCCGAACGGGCTGTTCGAAGTTCCCGCTTCAGCGCGATCTCGTTGAGTGCCGCAAAAGCTGGCAGTTCCACAGCATCGTGCTGTAGAGCGGTGACTGCTGGAGGGTTCGCAGCGTGGCTGTTTGCTTGCGCAAGTTCGCGCGTCACCCTCACTTTTTCTTCATCGATCACTGATGCCATCCGCTCGGAAAATTCCGGCAATGACATTGTATGCGGCAGCACTGGCGCCAGGCAGCGATGCAGGTATTCTATATCCCTGACAAACCGGGGAAATTTGATGAAATGCATCGGAATGTCATGTTCGAGCAGCATTTCGATCATGCGGTGAAACGAGTAGGCGAGGATGCGTGCCTGATCCAAAGGCTCCAGCGAATAGGTAACGCCCCCGGCAACAGCGCCTTGATCCCGCCAAGCATCCTCCAAAAGGCTCAAGGCGTCAGAGTATTGGTAGTGATGGCGCAGTTCTAAAATAACGCGGCTTGCCGCCGCTTCGTCGAGATTCCGGACTGGAATGATGACGCCATCCAGCTTGATGCCCGAATGCGCTAGTAGCTGACGCAGAAACTGATAACTCCATGGCGACTTCACGAGATAGGGATGGTCGTCGCCAAGCACGGGAATACTTTCAAGCCCTGCGTTAGCGTTAGAGTCCCAAAAAGCGCCCTGGCCGTGCCGTGTAATCTCGGTTTCCAGTCCGCAGGCATGAAGCACCCGCACCAACAGGCTTGTTCCCGCGCGTCCGGTTCCGGCAATAAGCAAATGATGGCACGGAAGCTTCTTTGAGAACGCGCCGTTGACTTCTTGTTCTCCCGGCATCATCTCAAATAAGCTTCTTTCTTGGATGCTGGCGCATCAGCCTCTCCTAATGTCTTGCTTCATACAATGCTTCCTGCCGATGGACGTTTTGCTCCCCCTTTGGAAACATCTCGCAAATCTCACTCAATCTCCCGGAAATCCGCTCAGCCCATAAGCGCGGGCTTCCCTCGGCGGGAATCTGGATATCGAATTTTTCCGGCGGTACGAAAAGCTGATTGGTATCAGCGAACCGGCCTTCTTTGATGCGGTCAACCCAGATGATGAAGGCCGGGCCAAATACCTGCCGCGCCGCCGGTGTGGGGCAAATAAAATCTGCTATAGCCGCATGGCCGGCCTCCACTACCCGGTCACAGAGCCAGCCCATGCGGCGAGCCTGCTCGATGCGATCAGCAGGCGAAAATCCGAGATCGCCATAGAGGTTCCTGCGCACCTCGTCAGCGTTAAAGTGCACCGCCTTCAAAAGCGGCGCCAGCTCCTGCGCCAAGGCCGTTTTCCCAGCCCCTGGCAAACCCATAACAAGAATTTTCCGCTGCATTCACCCCCCAAAAAAAATCGAACCTTTATGCCCTGCGTGAATGTGTACCAGGGAGCTTATGCCAAGCTGCGCTTTGCCTAAGCATCGTGCGCTGCTATCCTTTCATCGCGATGCTGATTGACCGTCAGGAGTGGCTCTGTTCAACTTGTGCGTAG
>PMBZ01000146.1 GCA_003153975.1 Hyphomicrobiales bacterium | reverse complement strand
CCTACGCACAAGCTGGACAGAGCCTTACCGTAAGTTCCGGTGAAGCCGTTCTCGCAATATTGTTCAAGACCCTCGTCGCAGGAGGTGCAGTGCCGACAGCTATCGACCAGACAACCTACACCAACCAGATCGCCAACTTTGTATTTGCTGACGTCATTCCCAATGGCGGTTACACGGCCTACGATTTCGTGTCCGGGGACAAACGGGTATTGCGTCCCGCCCCACTCGTTGCGGGCCGAGTGGATGTCGGAGTGACAGATGCCGCAGTAAAGGATGCCGATCACCACATCGCTGGGGCGCGGATCGCGGCGTTCGAACGTGAAAGGAACGAGCTCGCTCGTTGCGGAATGGGTGGCATAGCCATGGACATGTATTGTCATTATTTACCTCGTGTATCTGTGGTTTAACGCCCAACCAAATTCTGTAAGGCCTCCGGATAGCGGTCCCCTTGCACCGTGATTTTTGAAACTGAGTTGCCGATGTTGCGGAGATCGTCAGGCGTCAATTCAACACTGGCCGCGCCAACATTCTCTTCGAGGCGGTGCAGCTTAGTGGTGCCGGGAATCGGAACGATCCACGGCTTTTGAGCCAGGAGCCAGGCAAGTGCGATCTGCGCAGGCGTTGCTTTCTTTCCGGCCGCAATCTGCCCTAGCAGGTCAACCAAACCTTGGTTCGCCTTCCGGGCCTCCGGCGTAAAGCGGGGAACGCTGTTGCGGAAGTCGGAACTGTCGAACTTTGTATTCTCGTCCATCTTGCCGGTGAGGAAGCCCTTGCCTAGGGGGCTGAAAGGCACGAAGCCGATACCAAGTTCTTCGAGCGCCGGGAGGATTTCGGTTTCAGGTTCGCGCCACCACAGCGAATATTCGCTTTGGACAGCCGTAACCGGCTGCACGGCATGAGCGCGCCGAATGGTTTGTGCGCCCGCCTCGGACAGGCCGAAGTGCTTGACCTTGCCCTCCTGGATCAACTCCTTCACGGTCCCGGCCACGTCTTCAATCGGCACGTTTGGGTCGACGCGGTGCTGATAGAACAGATCGATAACACCGGTTTTTAGCCGTTTGAGCGAGGCCTCGGCAACTTGGCGGATATTCTCCGGTTTGCTGTTAAGCCCGGCCGCCGTTTTGCCGCCTTCGAAGCCGAACTTCGTTGCGATCACAACCTGCGCGCGGACCGGTGCCAGAGCTTCGCCCAACAGCTCTTCGTTTGTGAACGGACCATAGGCTTCGGCGGTATCGAAGAAAGTAACGCCGCGCTCGGCTGCCGTCCGGATGAGTGTAATCGCCTGCTGCTTATCCATGGACGGGCCGTAGCCAAAGCTCATGCTCATGCAGCCGAGGCCGATTGCCGAGACCTCCAGGTTGTTTCCAAGTTTGCGCTTCTGCATCGATACTTCTCCGTCGAGGTTCAGGGCCATCAGGTTCGGTATTGTTCGTCGCAGACCTGTTCCATCCAGTCAGCGCTCTTGCCGTCGAGCTTCTCCACAATGGCGATATGGGTCATGGCCGTAGTTGCCGCCGCCCCATGCCAATGCTTCTCACCCGGTGGTATCCAGACCACATCGCCCGGCCGGATTTCCTCGACGGGGTCTCCCCAGCGCTGTATCCGGCCGCATCCAGCCGTCACGATCAGGGTCTGCCCGAGCGGGTGGGTGTGCCATGTTGTCCGGGCGCCCGGCTCGAAGGTGACGCTAGCGCCAAGCACGCGTGCCGGATCGGACGCCTCAAATAGCGGGTCGACGCGGACGGTGCCGGTAAAATACTCGGCTGGGCCCTTGCTGGAGGGCTGCGAACCGCTTCGCTTAATCTCCATTTTTTTCTCCGATGCTTTGGCAGTCTCGATGACTGCCTTCTATCTTAAATATATGGGGTGCGGCCGCATGCGATTAGGTACTATAATTAGCATGAACCTATGAATGGGATTCATGAATGCCGCGCCAAAACGTCAACGATCTCCTTGCCTTTCTCGCGGTCGCGCGCGAACGGAGCTTCACCAAAGCGGCTGCCAAGCTGGGGATATCGCAATCGGCGCTGAGCCACACCATCCGTGGACTCGAGGAACGGCTTGGTCTGCGGCTGCTGACGCGCACGACGCGCAGCGTCTCCCCAACGGAGGCAGGGGAGCGCCTGCTTTTGATCGCCGGCCCACGGTTTGAGGAAATCGAGGTTGAACTCGCGGCCTTAAGTGAACTTCGAAAAAAGCCCGCCGGAACGATCCGCATCACCACCGCCGGGCATGCCGCCGATACGATCCTCTGGCCGAAGCTCGCGAAGTTCCTGCCGGATTACCCGGATATCAAGGTGGAGATCATCGTTGACTACGGCCTGACCGACATCGTCGCCGAGCGTTATGACGCCGGTGTGCGTCTCGGCGAGCAGGTGGCGAAGGACATGATCGCCGTGCGGATCGCCCCGGACATGCGCATGGCGGTCGTGGGGGCTCCATCGTATTTTGCGAAGCGGTTGCCGCCGAAGACGCCCCAGGATCTAACAGCCCACGACTGCATCAATCTGCGCCTGCCTACTCATGGCGGGTTGCTTGCCTGGGAATTCGAGAATGGCGGCCACGAGTTGAAGGTGCGGGTCGACGGACAGCTGGTGTTCAACAATAGCGCCACAATTCTAATTGCGGCGCTGGCAGGGCTTGGCTTGGCCTATGTGCCAGAAGACGTCACGGCACCCCATCTCGCCGGAGGGCGTCTCAAGCGAGTGCTGGAGGACTGGTGCCCGCCCTTTCCAGGCTACCATCTCTACTACCCCAGCCGCCGCCAGTCGTCACCGGCCTTCACCCTGCTTGTCGATGCGTTGCGCTACCGCGGGTGAAACTGAGGAAGACTCTGCGTGCTTAATGAAGGTATTCCCTGGCCGGCACGGCACGAGGAGACTGTTCCTAGACACCTGCACGGCCTCGTTATTCTGGTTCAGCGTCGTGGTCCGCACCTTGATCATCCCCTGGCCGGGACGCGACGCGGAGGGGCGGACCTCCAGCACCTCGATTTGAACATGCAGCTCATCCCCTGGCCGGACGGGGCGGGGCCAACGCATTTCTTCAATGCCAAGGCCAATGAACCCGCCAACGGGCCGGTCTTCGCTCACCACGATGAGACGCATCACCAGCGATGCAGTGTGAAAACCGCTCGCGGCGAGGCCTTTGAAAACGGTGCGTTTTGCCGCTTCCTCGTCGAGATGGAACGGCTGCGGGTCGAATTGGGCGGCGAAGGCCTTGATTTGCTCCGCATCCACCGTCAGCCGCCCGGTGGTAAAGGTTTGGCCGGCTTCGTAGTCTTCAAGATAGCGTTCGATCACTTTTCCTCCTTTCATGCCTCAAGAATAGTCCGCGCCGGCAAGCTGCCTGCTTGAGCGCGGGCGCCGCCGGGATGCATCACGCCGGCCGTGGCTCATCCAGCCGGAACTGTTTGCGGAAACTGCCCGCAAACATACCCGCCGGCACGAAGCGGCGCATAAAGCTCAGCTTCGGGCCGGTGCCCACGGGATAACGCAGCCGTGGCGAGGCCGCGGTCAAAGCCTTATGAATGGCGATGGCAACCTCTCGCGGGTCCGTTCCGTTTTTCAGTATTTGCTGCATGGCCTCAAGGACGCGCGCTTTCTGCACAGCGTAGGCGCCGATGTTTTGGGCCGTCGCTTTGCCAGCGCTCTCGAAGTTCGTCCGCGTCGCGTCCGGCTCCACCAGCAGCGCGCGCACGCCAAAGTCCCGGACTTCATGATCGAGCGTCTCGGTGTACCCCTCGATGGCGTGCTTGCTCGCACCGTAAATGCCCATGTACGGTGCTGGCAGGAAGCCGAACACCGAACTGACGTTCACGATCCGGCCGTACCCTTGTTCGCGCATGCCCGGCAGGACGGCGTTGACCATGCGCATGACGCCGAAAACGTTGGTTTCGAACTGTTCGCGGGCTTCGGCAACGCTGGTCTCCTCGACTGCGCCGATCACGCCGTAGCCGGCATTATTCACCAGGCCGCCTATCGGACCGGCCTTGGCGGTAATCTCCCGCACGGCATCTTTAACCGAGGCGTCATCTGTTACGTCGAGCGTCACCAGCTCGATGCCATCCAGGCCGTGCGTTTCTTTGCGCACCGTGCCGAAAACACGAAAGCCTTTGCCGGCCAGGAGCACCGCCGTTTCGCGGCCGATACCCGATGAGACGCCTGTGATCAAAACCGTCTTGTTCATTGTCATTTCCTTCTGAGTTGAACGGCGTTTTTGTATTGAGGAGCCGGCTTGGCGGGCGCGGGACGCCCCCGCAAGCCGGTGCGAAAGCCTCGCTATATGGGGCGAACGAATTGCGAGAGCCGCGCTTGAACGGCGGCGGGATCGGCCTTGAAGCCGGCCGCGGCCTCTTTGCTGAGGTGACCGGGGAAGACTTCTTCCAGTCCGGTTTCCAGCGCATCGAGCGCTTCCGCCGCCACCTCGGCTGGCTTGACTCTTGGCTCAGGAAGCCCGGCACCCATTGGCGTGTCCACCTGGACTGGCAGCACGGCGACCACGCGGGTGCCTTTCGCCTTCAATTCCGCCCGCAGTGTCCTCGTAAGGGCAAGGGCCGCGGACTTGGAGGCCGAGTATGTTCCGGCCGCCGGAAGCGTTGCCAATCCGAGGAAAGAAATAATGTTGATGATCGCGCCAGCACTGGAGAAGACCGGAGACTCTTTAAGGGCGCGCGTCAGCTGGAGCGGACCGAAATAGTTCACGTCCATTTCCCGGCGCGCCGCATCGATGCTTGGAGCTGCTATCCCGCCAGTAAAGGCCGCGAAGCCGGCATTGTTGATCAGGATATTCACATCGCTGGCCTTCGCAGCGGCGGCGGAAATGCTGGCCGCATCGGCGACATCCAACTGGACCACCTCCAGCCTGGGATCATCGGGGAACGTCTGGCCGCTGGCGTTGCGAACCCCGAGATAGACTTTCCCGGCTCCCCGCCGGAGGAGTTCATCGGCAAAGGCGCGCCCTATGCCGCCATTTGCTCCCGTCAGAAGCACTTTGGCACCTGCAATCTTCATAGCTTTTCTCCGTGATCCTGTGGCCGCCCGCCAATCGAAGCGACGGGGTTGCCAAACCTCAAGCCGCCCTTTATGATTGCGGCTGCAATGATTGTATTGATTGCACGCGCAATCAAAAAAGTCAAGCATGGCCCGGAAGGTTCCCGATGAAGGTCTCAAAGGAAGATGCGGCCCGCAATAAAGCGGCCCTGCTGAAGGCGGCATCCGTTCAGGTCCGTGAGCTTGGATTTGCCGGCATCAACGTCGCGCAGCTGGCGAAAAGCGCCGGACTTACGCATGGCGCTCTCTACAGCCAATTCGGCTCCAAGGACGAGTTGGTCTCCGCCGCCTATGCGTCGGCGCTTTCCGAGACGGGGAGCCGCTTGCCGGTTACCCCTCTGCGCGATTTCCTGGCGCGTTACCTTTCCGAAAAGCACCGCGACGATCCAGGACATGGATGTGCCATCGCGGCGCTGGTCTCCGAAGCCGGGCGGCAGCCCCCAAATATTCGCTCCGAATTTTGTTCCGGGGTGGAGAAGTTTGTAGAAGCTCTGGAGGAAAAGTACGGGCTTTCCGGAATGGAGCAGCATGACCCAAGACAGGCCGCCATATCCACTATCGCTGCTATCGTGGGAGCGCTCGCAATTAGCCGGGCTATCGTCTCGCAGGACAAGGAGTTGTCGGACGAATTTCTATTCTCTGTGAGAGAGTTTCTGGAGAGCATTCCAGAATAGGCTGTTATGTATCATACAAAGGCGGGGCGATTATGAGCTGAGCCCGAAAACCGGCTCCTCAGAATACATTTGAGATCGCGGTTACACTCGACCGATGAAATGTCCGGTTCGGTGCTGCCTGAGGACCGGTAATGGGTCACGACGGGCCGATTTCGTATATGATTTCAACGGAGCCGCCTATCCCTCAGTAACCGAACCAAGTCTGGGCAAAAATGCCGCGAATAGCCATAACGTCAATCGGCGATCATGGTCAGCGCGGCCTTGCGCTCTCCGGGTTTCAATTTCAGAAATCGCGCGCGGGCATTCTTGATGTCTCGCTCGGACCCGCTCGCGGCAGCGGCTTGGAGGGCAACCGTTGCCAGATGAGCGGGGCCGCAGATAAAAACCAAAGCTTTCGCCAAGCGCCCCATGGCCACGCCGTCGATCGTTGTCTCGTCCATTCAACATCTCCTCTGAGCTTCGTCGTGCTATTGATACGCAATTAAACACTTGGGCGAGCGATCCGGCAGCAGCGGTATTCTACGCTGGTGCTCGCTGTGCGGGAGCGGTGGGCAGCCTTAATAATGCTCCGCGATATGCGGGCATCGCGCTTCCAGATCGGATTGACCTCGGTTTTGACCCCAATTTCAATGAAGCTGCTTACCCTGAACCAGCAGAATAGCCCGAAATGCGGCCGTTTGGAACACTGGCACAAAGCCGGTGTGGCGGCTTGGCCGGTTAGGGTGCCCGCTGCACCCCAATCGTAATGGCAGGAGAACCTGCCATCGGGGCAGGTCACGATCGTTTTGAGTTCCTCCGCCTTCGCGCCGGCTTTTCTGGCTGCGCGGAGGCTGCATCGTGCATCACGTCACCATCGGCGCGCGGAGCGGGATGTGAGTGCTCAAGGAAAAAGCGAAGCATCTCCCGCGCCGCATCAGGCCCTCGCGGATCGGTGAAGGACCCGGAAGGGCTCCGCCCGACCAAGCATGTCCAGTTCCATGGATAACCCATTGCTCAAGGATCGCCTGGCCGCTCGCATGTCCGCCGGGCGCCCCGATCGTGCTCGACCCTTGTGCTGAGGTCCATGGCCGCCGTCGCCCTCGACTGCGCGATGACCAGATCGCCGTTGCGCGCGTGGACCGTGGTGTCCCGATCTGCGTTCCACACATTCGGTTCGCTGCCGCTTATCCTCCTTTGCGCGCGCCCTGACGCTCCAACTCGATACGGCACGAGTGGCATATGTCCGGGGGGGCCCCGCGGATATGCCACCCGTTAAGAATTATGCCCGGATTGCGATAAATTCGGAATGCTACACGCGAAGGCTTGGATCGCTTCTTATTTGGTCGTTTTTATCCCCGTAATAGTCCGACCACCCCAAAGACGGATGCGACCAGGCCACCAAGGAACATCCATATCGCCTTGTCGGTAGGCGAGCCGGTGAAAAAGCGCGAAATGTCAGAGCTGAACGATGTCGATGCCATGACGCCCAACACTATAAGCACGATACCCCCAGCAAGAAGGACAAGTGAGACTGCCCTGCTCATGTTTTTTTCCTTTTGTTAGCAGATGTAGCCAATTCAAATTCTGCCGAGCACAACCAAGACCACCAGAACTACGAGCACAAGGCCGAGTCCGCCGCCCCCGTAATAGCCGGTACCGTAAAAGGGGCCGCCGCCGATGCCGGTAAAGCCGCCCAACAACGCTATAACCAAGATGATGAGTAGGATGGTTCCAAGTGACATTCTATAGTCTCCTTATCAGAAATCGTACGAAATCCCTGGCTGATTTCGTGGTTGCGCGCGTTAAAGCACCACACCTATTTGTGCTGCCATCCAGTTAACGCCACAGTTACTACATCGCAGCGTCGGCCAAACTTTAAAGATGGGCTCGGCTGGCGCTGTGGCGAGGTTATCTCGTCTGGCCAACTAGCAGGGGTCTCCCTAAGAGCGGAGCGAACCCAGCAGCGACACCTATTTGCCTCTAAGCGTGTCCTTGAGGCCGCCGACGGCATTCTGAACCTTACCCTCTACTTTTTCGGCCTTGCCCTCGGACTCCAGCTTGGTGTCCCCGGCTGCCTTGCCGGCGGCTTCCTTGACGGAGCCCTTTATTTTCTTCGCCGATCCGATGATCCGGTCTTTATCCATGATTTCTTCCTCCTATGCCTAACAAATCCCCTGAACGAGATGCGAAGGCTATAGACGTAGTATATGTTACTATGCCAACAGCACAGTTGATAGAACTCAACATGCCGCGGAGAAAACGAAACGCGCATTCAGCTTTAGGAGCCTAACCTAAAATCATCGCTCACTCCACTCCGTTGGACTAAGACGTGACTACTTATTTTATTTTAAGCTGATGATGAAAGTTGTATAAAGAATATTGAGGCATCCATATGATGCCCCAATGAGTGCTACTATTGGTTGGTCGAATGACCATAACGCTATCAGTTGCTCTTGGCAGGTTGCCACTTCCACTCGGGAGCTGCCAAGAGCTGTTCTTTTGTTATTCTCAAGCGAACCAGCGGATGGTCGATCGAATCGGGCTCCGGTTGAAGCGAACTGAATGAGATCGCGGTGTGACGCTCGCCTATCCCAAGGTAGCCACCGACCCCAATGATGGCGGCGACAACATTGCCGTCCTTGTCGATGAGCAGCTCATTGATGTCGCCGATCGTATCGCCGCCCAGGTTGACAACCTTGGCCCCCATCAGTTTGCTCTCGCGCCAATCGCTTCCGGATTGCCAAATCCACTCGGGCAGCACCGCGAGTTGCTCCTTTGTCAAATTTACACTCGCGAGAGCTTTGTCGTTCGGATCGCGTGTCAGTTGAAGCGCGTTGAATGTCACGGCCGCGTGGCGCTCGCCCATGCCGAGATAACCACCGACCCCGATGATGACTGTAGCAACTTTGCGCTCCTTATCGATCAGCAGGTTGTTGATGTCGCCAATCGTCTCGCCTGCGGCGTTAGTGACCTTGACGCCAATCAACTTGCTCGCGCGCCATTCGCCGTGCTGAGCAGAAGCATAGAATAAGTCTTGTGCCTTTACAGGTGCGGCGGGCGCTTGAGCCATTGCGGGTACGGCAATGAATAACGAGAGCACCGATGCGGCTATCAGCCTTTTCATTGGATGTCTTCCTTCATCTGAGTCGAGCGGGATTGTGTCGGTGTTTAACCCGTCAGCAGGCTAGAAGCGCAGCAACGAGTGCGATTTATTGGGACTTATATACTTGACATAGGACGTGTTCGCCGCTATATTAAGATCAACAGCTTAGGAATACGACCATGGCAGTTGATCTTACAAATCCAATTTTTCACGATGAAAACGCCGCGCGCAAGCATCTTGAAAGCGTGCGCTGGCCGGAAGGGCCGGTTTGCGCCCATTGCGGATCGAAGCGCGTCACCCGCATGGAAGGCAAGAGCCACCGGCCCGGCCTCATCCATTGCAACGATTGCGAGAAGCCTTTTACGGTCACGGTCAACTCTGTGATGGAGCGCTCGAAGATCCCGCTGGCGAAGTGGGTTCTCGGATTCCACCTCATGGCTGCTTCGAAGAAGGGCATTTCCTCGCACCAGCTCCACCGGATGCTCGGCATCACCTACAAGAGCGCCTGGTTCCTTTCGATGCGCATCCGCGAAGCGATGGGCCTCGATCCCGAAACCAGCAGCCCGATTGGCGGCGGCAACAAGGTAGTCGAGAGCGATGAAACCTATGTGGGCGGCAAGAAGAAGAACGTTCACAACGGCAAGCCGGAACCGAAGAAGCACGCCGTTGTGACGCTCGTTGAGCGTGACGGCGCGGTGCGTGCCAAGCACGTCCCGAACGTGACCGCGAAGAACGTCAAGGAGCACCTGTCCGCCAACGTGGACAAGGCGTCCTACCTCATGACGGACGAAAGCAAGGTCTACATCACGGTCGGGAAGAAGTTTGCTGGCCACATGAGCGTGAACCACTCGCAGGACGAATACGTGAGGCTTGGCGGCTTCGTCCACGTCAACACCGCCGAAAGCTTCCACGCGCTCGTAAAGCGTGGGATGTATGGCACATTCCATGCGGTCAGCGAGCACCACCTGCAGCGCTATATCGATGAAGCAGCCTTCAAGTGGAATAACCGCATTGCGGTCGGCATTGACGACACCATGCGCGCCACGAACGCGATCAAGGGCGCCGAAGGCAAGCGGTTGATGTATCATCAATCTCGTTCAGCAGGGAGTGCTTGCTAGGTTCGCTTCTCGGAAGTAGTAGGGTGTTCGCCTTGCTGCTTCCTTCCCTTTCCCTTCTTCATGTCCTTGTGCTGTTTTGGAGGGGTGTTGAGCGCGCGGCGCAGGGCTTCGTCCCGTCGCCGTTCGACTTTTTTATCACTTAGTTGCTCGTCAGTGGTTTTGGACATGCAAACCTTCGAAATGCGTAACGCGAAATTTGGCCTGTTGAATCGCTGCATATATGGCGACGATGAAGATCATTTCGATCCTAACGGCTACGGAGACGAGCACATAATTCCGATTTTCCTTGGACAAAAAGGCTACATCAAGAATGCAAGCTGTCACAAGTGCGAAAGAGAGACTTCTGGTGTAGAATCCTATTGCGCCAAAGAGATTTTCGGTGAACTGCGCGCTCACCATAAGATTAAGGGCAGAAAGCGATCTGCTCGGAAACGTTGCCCGCACACCAGCTTCCCAATGAAATTAACGCTTTGTGGCAAACAATCGGTTCACAAGGTTGAGGCAAAATATCATCCCTCGCTTTTGGTTCTTCCGTCCTTCCCGTGGCCGGGGATAATGCTCAATAAGGAGCCTAATGCCACTTGGAACGATGGCAGGATTCATTGCTGGCAATTCGGCCCCGCAAGAAGACTTGTTGGGGAATATCTTGCGGAGATGCAGGCTTCGGAATGGGAGGTAAGTAAGACCACAAAAATTTTCCCATTTGTCCGGCTTATCGCAAAAATAGGACATGCGTTTGCCATCGCCACCTGCGGCTATGGAAGCTTTCAACCAATGTTGCCTCCGCTCATACTAGGCAAGAGTGACGCACCAAATGCGGCCTATCTCGTAGGAGGTGAACTTGAGGCCCCGCCTCCTTCGGAGCGCGAACACGAACTCGGCATTATAAAGGTCGATAATAGCGATTTGCTCGTTGCCTATGTTCGTCTTTTTGCAAATATTGGCACGCCTGCTTATTACGCAGTCGTAGGCCGCGATCTTAGGTCTCAAAGGAGGCCTGAATAAGCACTCGTTCGCGGATCAAAGCCCTCACGCACATGCGATAGAAATGTCTATCGTCTTCGTCAAGGCCGTCCCAAGTTTCAGCATTTTCCGGCGGATCAAAGCGGTTCATTGTGATATGAAGAACTTTGGCCAGTTCCTCAACGGCTTCCTCACTTGATAAGTGGTTAGACATTGCGCCCTCCGTTTCTGGAGGGCGCAAGCGCCGGCCTGTCCTCTGCCTTATTCCATGATTCGCTAACTATGTCACGTATATAGTTCCCGATTTATTCCTTCAGTATAAACGTTCTCGCTTGCTTGACGTCATTGCACTCACTGACATAGAACTAAGCATGGCCGTCATCTATCATCTACACATAAGTAACTGCCGCTCGCTAGATTCGGAAAATACCTATACAGGAGTGCGAAGTGAGAGCACTCCGCGCTTAAGTTTAGATGGGCGCCGCCGAACAATCGCACCATGCCGTCAGCGGCTCCGCTGCCGCGAAGTGGCGCGGCGGGCGGGATGCTCGCGACCGCAAGGCTGACCGGTCAAACGGCCGGCTCGACCCTTGCGGCGATCACGTTTCACTTCGCGGCTCATGCCGAATCGCTCTCTTTGCCGCCGCCTTGTTCGCCTTCGCGGCCGCTTTGGCCAGCTTATCGCGTCTTCGCTATGAAAGCCCTGCCGGGGTGCCGGAACGCCAGCCGGTTCCTGTTGCGCCGTGAACCGCCTATTGAAGGGACCTGGTTGGAGGGTAATTACGATCAACGGGCCGGCTTGCAAAGCCGCCACCGGGCTACGCCGGTTTCACGCGCTCGCAATTGGTCGCGAGTCAGGCATTGATCGCATTCCAAAGCCGCCAATTTCGGGCTGACCGCCCGGCCTTACAAGCAGGAGACTATGCCCTCTGCGACTGCGCCCATCGCTTTGGGGCGGACCCGCCGCGGTATGTGGGACCCGCGCTCCTCCCCGTCGCATCACCGTACCGAAAGGGGCAAGGGAAACGGGGTGGCCGTCTCAAGTTAAGCGTGGTCTGAAAAAATCGGGCATGTCAGCTTCCTTCCAGTCATATTGTGCCCTTGAAGATGCGGACAGCTTTGTGTTGCTGGCCGCGCTCTTGAAGACCCACGCAATTCTCATCTGGCTGCCCGGCGGTGCTCGAACTTGATCGGCACATCAGTTCCAGTAAAGTGTTTCTCGGGAATATTACAAACACTCGTCTCGCGTGAGATCGATCACGCCCTTGCCCTTAGCTTAACCAATAACACAAGAGTTTAAGAGATTCTGAATTATTCCTGGAGTTCGGGCTCGCGGCACATTAAATTAGGTGCGCATAGTACGCATACGAAACTCATTTACGATGTGATGTGTGACGTTTAGTCGCTAACCAAACGAAAACAAAAGACAAAAGGGGCTAGGGCCTGTTTACATTCACCGG
>PMBZ01000111.1:58380-66927 GCA_003153975.1 Hyphomicrobiales bacterium | reverse complement strand
CCCCGTGGAGGAGGAGGGGTAGGCGGCACACGCTCAAGCGAATCTCCCCTCACCCTGTCCCTCTCCCGCGCAAGCTCGCCTTGGCGAGCTTGCCACTCAAAATTGGCCATATCCGCAAGCGGATATGGATGGGAGAGGGGACGCCCTGACAGCGGGCACGGCCGGACTCCCTCTCCCATGGGGAAAGGGCTGGGGTGAGGGGAGATTCCCTCTATGATTTGGCTCCGGCCTAGCAGCATCCGCAATCATGGCCATGAACGTGGGTGTGAACCTCGAAACCAACTTCCGCCTCATCTTCCTCGGCGGCGGCGGCAAGCTCCTCGACCTTCAAGGCGGCCTGTACCTCCTCCAGGATGGCGAGCGCGTTGCAGCCTTCGTGAATGAGGCGGTCGATGGCCACGGCGTCGGCTGAATCGAGGGTTTCGAGTACGGAAGCCGGGCCGGCCAGATAGACGGCGACTCCTCCGGCCTTTTTCAGCGCCGTGGCGGCGCCAAGCATGGCCGCATATACCTTGTTCGACGAACACAGGCACGCAACCGGCGCGGGGCTGCGCTTGAAGGCCGCGGCGAGCGCTTCAACGCTTTCAAAGCTTTCAAAGCCTTGCTCCGGCATGATCGCCTCGATGCCACCCGCCGCGAAGAAGCTCTGCACCCAGTTCGCGCGTGCGCGGTAGTCGTCAGGTTTGCCAAGCAGCGCCAGGAAAATGGGTGGCCTCGATCCGATCATTTCGAGGGCGAGATCCGCCCGCCAGCGCAGCGCCTCGAAAGGCTCCGCGTCGCGCGTCGAAGCCGCGAGCGGCGGGATAACGATGCTTGCAACCCTGCGGGAGGCGGTGCGCAGTTCGCGCAGGCTTGTGCCCGCGCGTGCCGCCGCGACGAGCGCGGCGAAACGCTCGCTCTTGCCCGCCGCGGGCAGCGCCGGCAGCCTGCCTGCGAAAGGATGTGTCCCCTCGGAATCCGGGCTTGCGATCTCTTCCGGGAAAGGCACGCTTTCGGCGGGGTTCGGGAATACCGAGACGCCCGTTATCTTGTCCGCACGGGCTGCGATGGCGCGTTCGCGTGCAGCGGCTTTGTGCCGGAGCCGATCCTGGACGAAACCTCTTTCAATCGCGGCGGCAAGCCCGCCCCCGGTTTCGACCTCGCGGAACAGCGCCCACGCCAAGCTCGCCAGCTTGTTGGTCAGCGCTTCGAGATAGGCCGAGCCCGCAGCGGCGTCCGCGACCGCTGAGAGGTAACTTTCCTCTTGCAGAATGAGGCTCGTATTCCGCGCAAGCCGGCGCGAGAGTGCCTGCGGGCCGCCGCTCACGCTGTCGAAGGGCAGGACCTCGATGCCGGTCGCGCCGCCAATCGCCGCGCCGAAGGCAGAGGCGGTTCCGCGCAGCAGGTTCACATGCGGGTCNNGCGCAGGCTGCGGAACTTGGCGATGGTGAGGAAGATGTCCGCCGAAGCGGTGAGCGAAAAGCCGATAGAGACGGCCGCTGCGGCAAGCGGCATGCCGGCCTCCGCCAGCGCACGCCAATAGCTGACACCGGCGGCGAGAGTAAACGCCAGCTCCTCGGTGGCTGAGCCGCCAGCGCCATCCCAGGCATGGCCGCTCGCGAGGAACGGAACGAAGGACGGAAAGTGCTCGCGGATATGGAAGGCGGCGTCCACGTAATCGGCGAAGAGCGTGTCCTTTTGCGCCGGACGCTCGCCGCAGAGCGCAAAGGCCGACAGCGGATCGAAGCCGGCCGAGCCCGTTACCGCGCCTTCCTTCGCCGCCAGCACAAGCGCCGCATCCGCGAGCGCAGATCCCGGCGCCACGAAGCAGGGCACATCCGCGCCCAGAAGCTTCCTGAGGCTCGCCGCCGTTTCGATGCCCAGGCCCGCATCGAAGCGGATGGACAGCGCACCCGCGCCGTCCGCCCCTTGCGCCTCGCCAGCGGTAAGCGGCTGCACCACATGCCAGCCCCGCGAGCCAAACAGCGGCGGTCTGGACTGGGCCTGCATATAGAGCGGCTCGGTTACAAGCCCTTCGCGAAGCCCGGTTCTAAGCGTGCCGAAGGGCGCCTTGGCCAAGGCCTTGTCCACAAGGGCAAGCCATTCGGCCTCGGAGGCTTGGGGAAAGCCGGCGGCGAGAGAAAAGTGATCCATGGTGCGAATGATAATTGAGCGGACGGAAGGCGTCCACAACCTAGCTGAAGATTGAAGCGTGTAGCGTGCTCATTCTTACCGTGACCGCGAAAACCGCGCCACAGTTTTCGCCGCGGCACAACTCAGCCATGTCGACGGATGCGCGAAAATTGGATAGCCTCCCTGCATACCAAACGGGAGCTTCACAATGGCGCGCATGCCTGCAATCGCTTTGCTGATTTTGTGCCTAACGCTTCCCGCCAGTGCGGTCGCGGAAAAGCACGTGGCGCTTGTGATCGGCATTAATAGATACGTTAATCTTCCGCTCCGCGCCCAACTTCAACGGGCCGTGAATGACGCCCGCGCCGTATCGAAGGCATTCAGGGATCTCGGGTTCGACGTGACAACAATAGAGGACGCGAGCCGCGCAACTTTTAATGCCGAATGGCAGCAGTTTCTTGGTGCGGGGGGAAAAGGCGACATCGTGGCATTCTACTTCGCGGGTCACGGCGTTGAGATCGACACGCAAAACTATTTAATTCCTAAAGATATTCCACTCATCGAGTATGGAAGACAGGAACAGATCAAGCGTGAGTCGATCAGCATCTCTGAACTGCTTCTCGATCTCAAGAAACGCAATCCGGGAGTCAGTCTGTTCATTCTTGACGCTTGCCGTGAGCATCCCCTGATCCCGGATGAATGGCGGTCTCCCGAGTCTCGGCCGGGGGGACTCGCAAAAGTCGATGCACCCGTTGGAACCTTCATCATGTACTCCGCTTGGGCCGGTCAAACCGCTCTTGACAGCCTTCCACCGTCGGCGATCGATCCCGATCCAGTTAATTCGATATACACCCGGAAGCTGTTACCGCTGATGCGCCAACGGAACTTGCAGCTTCGCGACCTAGCGGCGCAGGTGCGCGACGAGGTTCACACTCTGGCCGCCAACGCGCACCATCCGCAAACTCCGGCCTATTACGATGGAGTTATTGGCAAATTCTGCCTCGGAGGCTGTGATCCAGGTTCGGAACCAGCCGCTGGCAAACAAGATGAGCTTGAGGCGATGCGCAAGCGCCTCGCCGCGTTCGAGGCCGCTGCGCCGCAAGCGCAAGAGAAGCCGAAGTCACTGCCAGCGATCCATTACGAAGACAAAACACGGCGCCTTGTTCGCACATAATGCTTCTCCCCTTAATCCCACCTGGGCTGGGCAGTCACAAAATGTAGTGACGGCGCTGGCGAATAGTGGCAAGAACATATCATGAACATACGGCGCCGGAGGGCACGTTCATGGCTGACTTCCCCCATTCCCTGCGCGAATTTCAAAAGCGTTTTCCCGACGAAGCGGCCTGTGCCGCCTATCTAGCCGCCAAGCGCTGGCCGGACGGCTTCCACTGCCCCCAGTGTGGCGGAGTGAAGGCTTGGCTGCTTCCCAGCCGGAATGTGCACACCTTCCTGTGCACCCAATGCCGGAAGGAGACTTCGGTCACCGCCGGCACGATCATGCACCGTTCGCATCTGCCGCTCACCGTATGGTTCTGGGCCGCCTTCCTGATGGCGACGCATTCCAACGGCATGTCAGCCTTGCAGTTGCAAAGCGAGCTTGGCCTGGGCTCCTATAAAACCGCCTGGCTTTTGGCAATGAAGCTGCGCCTTGCCATGGTGGCGCCGGGACGCTCGCCGCTGAACGGCCTGGTGGAGGCTGACGAGACAGAGATTCGCTTTAGAACCAAGGACGATCCGCCCGCGGGCGGCCAGGGCCGCAGCCACGATGGCAAGCTGCTGATTGCCGGTGCCGCCGAAATCAGGGCCGGAAAAAGGGGAAGGCCCGTGCTGGGCCGGGCGCGGCTTTGCGTAATCGCGGATTACCGCGCCAGTACGCTGCATGCGTTCCTGAAGAGCAACGTTATCTCCGGCGCAACCGCCAAAACGGACGGGTTTGCCTCCTATACCGGGGTGCCCCATGTGAACCACGATCCGCATGTCATCGGGCCGATGGCGGCGCACATCGTTCTGCCCGGCATCCACAGGCTGTTTTCCAACCTGAAAAATTGGGGGCTTGGCGTCTATCACGGCCTGCGCCGCAAGCACCTGCAAGCCTACCTCGATGAATACGTCTTCCGCTTCAACCGGCGCAAATACCGCCATGCCGCTTTCGCTACCCTGCTTGGCATCGCGGCGTGCCATGAGCCCGCTCCCTACTACATATTGAAGGCAGTGGGATTAGGGGGATAAGCATTTTTCGGGCAGCCGCACGAGCGTGGGTTCCGTTGCTTTTTCGCCAGACAGTAAGTTCGCAGTAACGATTGATGGAGGTGTGCTTCGGCTTTTGGATGCGCCGTTTCAATTCCGGAATGCAACAAGCGGGCATAAACGGCATGGCAAAGCGAGCGGTGGAAAAGGCAGGCGGGGTCAAGGGCTTGCCGCCGGAAGCGGTGGGAGCATAGCGAGCACCCTTGAGGCCGCCTGCCTTTTCCACCATCCTGAGCCGGGCTGTGTATGCTGGTGGCCAAGTGATGACTATCCTCGCGTGGGACTACCACATCTCACCGGGGACACATGCCCAAAGGCCATCGTCACCTGACCTATGACAAACGCTGCCAGATTTACGCGCTCTTGAAAAGCGGCCGCACCAAAGCCGAGGTTGCGCGGCAGATCGGCGTTCAACGTCTTGCAAAACCGCACCTCCGTTAATGCTTCCGTAGGGCGCACCTGCTAATATGATTCAAAATATTGAGGCGGCCTGCATGCGGCCCTGGCCCTGCGCGGCTGGGCTGTCATATTTGCGAGCGGCAGCAAAAGGATAGGCATGGACAAGTCAGGGAACCGCTTCGTCTGGTACGAGCTGACCACGGCGGACATGGACAGCGCCGCCGCATTCTATACCCGCGTCCTTGGCTGGGGGACGGCGGACGTTTCGGCGCCCGGCAAGCCATATGTCCTGTTTACCGCCGGCGGCGCCCCCGTTGCTGGGCTCATGCAGCTCCCTCTGGACGCGGCGGAAGCGGGGGCTGCGCCGCAATGGATCGGATATGTCGCGGTTGACGATGTGGACGATACCGCGGCGCGCGTGCGGAAGCTTGGCGGCGTTGTGCACGTGCCGCCAACCGACGTGCTAGGCATCAGCCGCTTCTCGATTATCGCCGACCCGCAAAGGGCAACGCTGGCACTCGTCAAGGCACGGGAAGGCGGCGGTCCGCAAGCCCCCGCGCAGCCGGACGCCCCGGGACACCTGGGCTGGCATGAGCTGCACGCCCTGAGCCTGGAGGCGGCGCTCGCCTTCTACCTTCCGCTGTTTGGCTGGGAGAAGGCCAGCATTCAGGCCGGGCCGGCAGGCGGGAGCCAGGTCTTCTCCGCGGGCGGCGAGCCCATCGGCGGCATGCTTAGCGGGCCGGAAGATGCCCAGGCTTCGATCTGGCTGTACTATTTCAACGTCCACGGCATCGGTGGAGCATTGAAGCGCGTGGAGGCCGCCGGCGGGCAAATCCTCGATGGCCCGCTGGCTCTGCCGAGCGGCGTGCAGATCGCCCATTGCAGAGACCCGCAGGGCGCCATTTTCGCTCTCATCGACAAGCGCATCCGCGTCACGATCGGCTGCTACCAATCGCAAGGTCCCTCGGCTGGGCCGCCGGATTCGGAGCCATAGGCGGCCGGCGGCGCTGCTAGCTGGTTTCCTTTAGCGGCGCACAGCGGCCGAGGGCGAACTGGCCCACTGGCCCCTCCGTGTGAAAGCCGATCCCCGTCAGCTTCTCGAAATTATCGATGTTGACGAGCCCTATTGCACATCCGCCCAGGTCCATCGCGGTGGCCATCAGGTAGAGGTTCTGAGTGAGAATGCCTACGTCCTTCAGGATGAGCGAATAGGCGAGCGCGCTGTACTTCCACGCGACCCGGCCGAAGCGCGCGGCGATTGTAATGAGAATTTGCGGGGCTGCCTGCGTGCCCATCGTGGATGATGCCCGCTCCAGCATAGCCTTGAGTTCCTGCGCGGGAACCTCGATTGGCACCAGTGCGTGGGCGCGGCAATCGTAATGATAGAAGCCGCGGGGCAGCCCTTCGCAGACACCGACCGCGAGATAAAGCTCCAATTCGTAGCTAGCACCGCCGGTGGCATAGGGCGGGAACAGACCGGGCGGGAAGTCCTTGTCGCCCTTACCCCCGAGTTTGCGCATTACCGCGCGCGCGGAACCGTCGAGAAACTGCGAAAGCCCGGCAAGCGTGACCGGCCGGCGGTCGTCGAAGGCGCGGATGGAGACACGCTCCCGCAGAAGCTTGACGATTGGCAGCCCGGCTTCCGGTCCGGACTTAAGCAGCGGACAAAGATCGATTTTTTCGCCCGGCCAGGACGGACGCTCCGCCGGTGGCTGCGGGATCATGCCGCCATGCGGATAAGTTCCGCCCACCGCGTTGGCATGCCGCCCTTCGGTGCTGCGCGTGTGGAACAGAAGATCGTGAAAATCCCACAGCACCAGATCGTTATCGCCCTCGGCCCAGCGCAGGCCGCTCCTGGCGCCTTCCTGCGTCTTGAAGGCCATCTTGCAGTCAACCAGCAAGCCGAGGAACTCCATGCCCGGAAACCCCTCCTGCTTGCGCAACTTTCCAATCTGCTGCGGCGCGGACAGCATCGCCACAAAGCTCGCGGCCTTCGGATCGTGGATCTGGAACAAAGCGCTGGCACAGGGCGATTCCAGCACCATCGCAGTCTCGCGGCGGTGCATATACGCGAAGCGTGAGAGGATGATCCAATCGGCTCCGTTCAGCTCCGCCGTTTGCGGCCAGTAGCCGGCAACCTGCGGCTCGATGACGAGCAAGTCCTCCCCGCTCTTGAGCGAATAGCCGGCGCGGTATTCCAAGAGGCCGAGGCCCGCCAAACGCCGGACCAGAACATCTACCTCCTTGGCTGTACTTCCGCCTTCCGGCGCCAGCGAAGCAAGCGGCAAGCCCGTTGCCAGCTCCCGCACAGCACCCCAAGCCGCTTGGCTGAACGCTCCCAGCTCGACGGCATAGCCGTCGATGATGGCGACGATTGCGCCGTTCCCGTGCGCCTCCAGCCTGACCCTGCCGCTGAGCCGGGCGGACAAGCTCAGACGCTGGGACCTCCCTCCAGGAGCCCTCACCGCGAGTTCCTCAGGTATGGGGGAAAATCGGGTTGACGTTCTCTTCCTTGACCGGCTTCTTGAGCCATCCGAGCTGTACCGGCACATCGTAGAGCCGGCCGGGCGCGTAGCGGCGGTAGAAGTGCCGCAAGCCCGGAACGATCACCCGCACCACGGGCACCTCGATGTCCGGGCGCGTTTGATTGAGCACAAGGAAATCGAGCCCAGCCTTTTCGACGGTGCGGACGCACGCCTTCACCTGCTCGCGCGGCTCAAGATGGCCGAAATCGGGGTCGAAGGCCGATTCCACCGCCGGCCCCTTGCCCGGCGAAAGATACGGGAAGTCCTCCAGCCGCAAGGGCACGTTTCCGTCGAGGCTCCATTGCATCCGGGCCTCTTCGTGCACCATTCCGAGCGACATGAACTGGTTCAGCTCGGTCAGCGCCCGCAGCATGGCGATGCGCGAGTCGAAGTGCGAGCCCGAGCCGAAGTCGATATACTCGTTTCCATCCTTCAGCCAGTGCGCCACCGCGACGAAGCTTGGGATGCCGAGATCGCTCGTGATGTCCAGCACCCAGAGGCGCCGGCCGGTTTCGCCCAGTTGATTGCGCAGGTCGTGCACATAGGAGTCGTCGAACTTGTTGAGATCTACCTCCGGGCGCGCCACCCGGTTGTACCACCAAAGCGCATAGGCATCGCGTTCGACCAGCTCCAGGAAGCCTTGCACGATGGCTTCCTCGACCGTGTTGCCAGCCGCGCAACCATTCGAGTCCGCCTGGAAGCCCGGGAGCCCCCGGTAGTTGAAATAAAGCAGACTCGCCGGCAGATATTTGAAACGCTTGGCCGAGAGCGACCAGACCGGGGACCAGTCGACCTCGGTTTTCTCGTCGAACAAAACCGCGCTCATGGGCTCGTCGTCGGGCCCCGGCACTGGCGCTGAGCTTTGCTCGATCTGCGTCTTGCTGTACAGAAGCATGTCGTTCGGGTGGATCGCCTCGCCCGCATCGAAGTCCACCAGCCGCCGCGGCGCCCTGATCTCGTCGCCCTGGTAGACGCCGGAGTAGCGTTCTATGGCCTCCATCAGTGCACTGGCTTCGCCCTGCTCGCCCGTGCTTCCCTTGCCGAAGCTGTAGCTGTTGAGGTTGCTTCTAAGCTCGTTCACGGTTTTCGCCGGAGCCGAGAAGCTGTGCGCGGCGGCGTAGGTGGCGTTCAGCGGCAAATCCACCTCGACACGCTCCAGCCGGGTCACGACTCCGGTAAGCGGGCTCACATGCTTGCGGTAACGCGCGACGGTGGCGCGCGACGCGACGGAGCGATAGCCGCCGCTGGTCATGACCGGCTTGCC
>PMBZ01000111.1:37670-58372 GCA_003153975.1 Hyphomicrobiales bacterium | reverse complement strand
TTCAAATCCGTGCGGAAGCCGGTGGCAATGGCTTTGCCGATCTCGTTGGCGCTGAGCTGGATGCCGCTCTGCCCGACCGTCTGCCGGACCAAGGGCGAAAGCCTCAGGCAACGGGCCTCGCCGTTGCCGCCCAGCATCGCCTTCACCTCTCTGTTGCGCCGCATGCGCTCCGCAAGGCACATCCAGCAAGGCCCGCTTCGTGGCCTCAGGATTGGCCCAACGAGGGGGAAAATGCCTGAAGGCTGCGCAAGCACCCAGGGAGCGCCGCTGGACAAATGCTTGCGGTTTACATCGTCAAGCTGCTCGTCGAGATAGTCGCTCACCAGCGCGACGGTCATGTCGCCGGAGCGCTTGACCACGCGCACGCCCAACTCGCTCAGCGCATCGCTAAGCTCCTGCTCGCCTTGCACATCGAAAGCCTGGACCCGGACACGGCAGTCGTGGAGATTCTTCTCGGCGGCCTCCGGCGTCATGCCAAGGCTCGCCCAATAGGCGGCGGCTGTCCCTTTCAGGCGGCCGGATTCCGCGACGATGTAGCGGCGGGCAATCAGCCTCTGCAACGCTTCGTGTATGTGCTCCCGCGGAAAATGCGGCTCCAGCCCGCTAACGATTTCATCGAAGCTCACTCCGCCCTCGGCGATTACAGCGGCGAGGGTACAATACACTTGGCCATAGAGCAGAAATTTCCGGTCTTCGGAATAGAGGCACAGAGTGTCGGGCGATAGCTGAAAAACCGTGAAGTTCGGCGAAAATTGCGGAATAATTCCGCCCGTATACGGTGCGAATGCGTTAGTGGATTCGATTGTCATGAGGCCGGTCCAAGCTCCTTCCGGCACCAATGGAAGGCGTACACCCCGGCTGCCAGAACACCACTATTTATGTCGTACTAATTTTCACTCAAGCATTGCCGAATTGCTCAAGCGGCTAAATACCTCATGTTTTCTTATGAGGTTAAAAAACGCGCATAGTTGGGTGGGGCGCAGAAGCGCCCCACGAGCATACTTGACCGGACCAAACTCGGTCCGGTCATAACGATACGCGTCATCAGTGCGCGAGAGTAGCGCGCTTGCTCAGCACCAAGGCCTGCAACCGCCCCACGACAAGCACCAGCCGCCGCCGCAGCCGCAACCGCCGCATCCGCAGCCGCCCCAGCCACCACCACGGCAACCACGGCCGCCGCAACCACGGCAACCACGGCAACCCCGGCCTCCGCAGCCGTGGCCGCAGCCATGACCATGAACAAATTGCAGCATGGAATCGGATTTCGCGGCCTTTTCCTGGTCCAGAAGCTGGAATGTCGCCAGGGTAACGCCGGAGATCTCTTCCTCACCCAAGGGCATAGCCGGAGCTGCACCCGCCGGGCTCAATACCGCAGCCGAGCTGGCAGCCGTAGCCGCCAACGATGCGCCCACGACGCCAAGGACAGTCAATGCCTTATTAGAACGCTTCACTCTGGAAGCACGTTTCGTCTGTATCATAAAGTGGCTCCTCCTTCCCCCCCTCTTCCAACTAGAAACGTTTACCACCTTTCCTGTGCTTTGAACAGAGTGTCACCTTAAGATTATCTAAAAGTGAAACATGAGCGGACAGCCTTTGGACACGCGCCGGCAGCTTCACAAAAACAGGAACTTACACCCTTTCACCCCCACCGCTGTGAGCGCCGCCCTTCCTCACTGTCACAATCTTATACAATCTTTTTTTTGCGTATGCTGTTTTTCCGTCACGGCAAAAATTGCCTGCAGGCACGCCCGGGCAATGCGCGGGCTGCCGGCCCTTCGCCCGCCCCACCTTCGTTTCTCCGCAACGCGGTGCCAGCCGGTGGCCCGGACATTCTGTCGCAAATCAACGGCTTGTGCCAAAGCAGTCTTGGCTGAAACGGGCCGCGCTGGCATGTTGAAACAAAGCGATATTCATAATCCTGGCGGAAGGCTCTTTGCCCGCCGGCATGATGGGGAACGCCGTGAGCGAAAACAAAGATCTCCTCCTGGCCATCGATCAGGGGACGCAAAGCGTCCGCGCTATGATTTTCGATTCGCTTGGCGAACTGCTGGCCAAGTCGCAGGTGCATATCCAGCCCTATTATTCCCGGCAGCCCGGCTGGGCGGAGCAGGATTGCGATTACTACTGGGCCAATCTGCGCGAGGCCTGCCAGAACCTCTGGCGGGCGCACCCCGGCCTGAAGCCGCGTATCGCCGGAATGTCCGTCACCACGCAGCGCTCCGTAGCGGTCTGCCTCGGCGAAGACCGCAATCCGCTGCGCCCGGCCGTGAGCTGGCTCGATCAGCGCCGCACCGCGAAATACCCGCGCCTGCCGCTTTGGCTTGAGCTGGGGCTTCGCGTGGCAGGGCAAAAACAGGCGGCCCACTATTTTCAATCCCGTGCCGAATGCAACTGGCTCGCAGCCGGGGACCGCGCGCTCTGGGCCAGGACACGGCACTTCCTGTTTCTTTCGGGCTATTTCCACCTCAGGCTGACCGGGCAGCTGCGCGACGCAACGGCTGCCCAGGTGGGCTACGTTCCTTTCGACAGCAAGCGGCAGCAATGGGCGGGTCCGCGCGATATCAAATGGAAGTTGTTCTGCGTCAGGCGCGAACAATTGCCGGAATTGGTGCCCTCTGGACAAACGATCGGACGCATCACCGCCGAGGCAGCTGGCGCGACCGGCATTCCCGAGGGGCTGCCGGTCTATGCCTCGGGAGCGGACAAGTCCTGCGAGGTGCTTGCCGCTGGCGCGTGGACGCCGGAGCTGGCAGTACTGAGCTACGGTACCACGGCGACGATCAACACCTGCAACGCCCGCTACGTCGAGCCGATCCCTTTCATTCCGCCTTACCCCGCGGCGGCGCCAGGGCGCTACAACAGCGAGATCATGGTCCAGCGCGGCTACTGGATGGTCAACTGGTTCAAGGAGCAGTTCGCCGCCTGGGAGGTGATCGAGGCCGAAAAGCAGGGCGTCGCGCCAGAGATCCTGTTCGAGAAGATGCTGGAAACAACCCCGCCCGGCAATTTGGGGCTCATCCTCCAACCCTTCTGGAACCCCGGCGTGCGGTTTCCAGGCCCCGAGGCCAAGGGCGCGATGATCGGCTTTGGCGACGTACATAATAGAGCGCACATGTACCGCGCGATTATCGAAGGCATCGCCTATGCGCTGCGTGAGGCGGCGGCGCGGCTGGAGCGGCGCAACGGCGTGAGGATCGAACGGCTGAAGGTTGCGGGCGGCGGCTCGCAAAGCGACGGCGTCATGCAGGTGACCGCCGACATCTTCGGCATTCCGGCCGAGCGCCCGCATACCTTCGAGACCTCGGGGCTGGGCGCCGCCATGAATGCCGCGGTTGGCGCCGGCATCCACGCCACCCACGCGGAGGCGCAAGCCCGGATGAGCCGGCCAGGGCGCATTTTCCTGCCGCAAGCCGGGAATGCGGAACTTTACACCCGCCTTTATTCCAGTGTGTACGCGCGCATGTATCCCCGGCTTGGGCCGCTTTACCAGTGCATCCGCCGCATCGCCAACTATCCAACACTGGACTGATACGGAGTGCTGCCGGTTGCTTCCACTTCCGCACACCTGGCGGCCTGCGCAATATTTTTGGGCCACACTTAACCAGAGATTACCATATTGCCTTCAATTCTACTTCTTCGTGCGCGCGGAAATTCAATACTACTGTTGCGCGCACGCACTTGTGTGCCTTTGATGCCGCATGCTATTTCTGCTGGTATATTGAACTGGGCTTCTGGGGCGGGGCATGAACAGAATTGTGGCATGTGCGCTGGCGTTCGCCGGCTTAACGGCGGCGGCGAGCGCGGGCGATTCGAGCGGCATCAAGGATCCTCTACCGGACACGCTAAGCTGGCATGGCGTCACGCTGTACGGAACCGTTGACGTTGGCTACGGCTATCAAAGCCACGGTGCCGGCACCAACGGCGAGTTCCGCCAGGGCGCCGATTACAATATTTTTAGCTCGAAATACGCGAACAATGCGTTCTGGGGATTTGAGCCGCACGGGCTTGAACAATCGAAAATCGGCCTCAAGATTGAGGAAGACATCGGCGCGGGCTGGAAGGCCATCGGCAAGCTCGATACCTCGTTCAACCCGCTCTATGGGACGCTGGCAAACGGACCGCAATCGCTGCTCAATAATGCTGGCATTCCGCTTGCCAGGCAAACCGTGAATGGAGATTCAGGCCGCGCTGGGCAGGCCCTGAATGGCGTCGCCTACGGGGGCATCAGCAACGCCTCATACGGCACGCTCACCGCGGGCCGGCAGACCTCGCTGCAGGGCGAAGCCTTCGGCGCATACGATCCGCAGGGCCAATCGAACGCCTTTTCGCTGCTCGGCTGGTCTTCGACCTTGGCGGGCGCGGGCATCACCGAAGCATCCAGCTTGGACAACTCGGTGAAGTACGTCTTTAAGTATGGACCGCTCCACGCTGCCGGCCTGTACGCGCAGGGCGGTGACGGCACCGGCTTCTTCGGCCCTGCCTACGGCGCCAATGTGGGAGGCGCGTACAAGGGCTTCTCGCTCGATGCGGTCTATCAGCGGGTGAACGCCGGCGCTCAGGCAACAGCCTTGACCGCGAGCCCCTGCACGGCATGCACTCCGCAGTCCGTCTACAATCCTCCCGCGAACTACTCCTCCAGCCTTGTGAACGCCCAAATCACCGACAGCGACTCATGGTCGGTCCAAGGCAAGTATACCTTCAACTTCGACGGCGGCCTCAAGGATGAGGATCCATCCAAGCTTACGCTGTTCGCGGGCTTCGAGGATATTAAGTATTTTAACTCATCCGCTGCACGCGATCAGGCCTATCTGGGCCGTTCCGTTTCCGGCGGCTATGTTATTGGCGCGCTGGCCGCTATTCCCGGCGTTTCCAAGGCTTCAAGCCAATACTTCTATGCGAGCACGAGGGAACTGCAACTGGAATGGGCCGGCGCAAAATACGAGTTGCCGTCCGGCTGGAGCTTTGCAGCCGCCTATTACCATGTGGAACAGCCAGCCTTTTCAGCGGCAAGCACACTCAGCAAACCCCAGACGGGCTCGCCTAATCAGCAACCTGGAAGCAACGCTGGCAGCCTCAACGACGCCTCTTTCGTGGTGGACTACAAGTTCAACAAGCATTTCGACGTCTACTCCGGCGTGAATTATTCCATCGTCGATGGCGGACTAGCCTCCGGCTATCTCGCGAACGACCAGACCAGCGTTGTAACGGGCGCGCGGCTGAAGTTCTGATATCAGCCGGTGAAACCGCGGTTGTCCGGGAAAACGGCAGCGGCGGCCTCGCCGCTTCTTTCGTTTGCGCTCCATACAGAGCGCCATGCCGCTACTTTAAAATCCGGTCCACCAGCGCGATCACAATTTCGAAAGCGATCAGCACGATGATGAGGATTTCGAGGCGGTGGCTGGTGCGCGTGGCGACCAGATCCGTTACTGTCTCCGCCATCTCGCGAATGACGGCAAGCTTGCGCTCCACGGCGCGGGCGCGTGCCGGCAGATCGTACTCGTCCACCAGCTTCGCCCACAGCCGCTCAAGCTCGGGATGGTCCCAGAGCACGTCTGGCTTCTCGTCGAGATCCACGCGGGAGGCGAGCCGCTTCTGGATCAGGAGAGCCTCGCCGATCTGCTCCAGCATCGCCGATTTGGGGCCGGGCGGCAGGCGGCGCCTGATGAGCGTGGCCGCCAGCGGCTCAATCTTGTCGAAGGCCGTGGCGATACGCCGTTCGTCATAGGCAAGCGCCACCGACACAGCTAGCGCCTCGCCAACGAGCAGCAGGCGGTCCGGGTCCGTGGCCTTGAGCTGGATCGCGCCGGATTTGCTGAGCAGGTTCTCCTCGTCCGGCGCGGTGGCGATCAGCGCCGTTTCGACCTCGCGCTCGCCGAGCGGGCCCTGAATGCGCGGCTCAAGCCCGCGGATAAGCCCCTCTTCCTCGATGGGTGTCATATTGAAGAAGACCACGGCCCCGAACTTGAACAGCATGGCCGTGCCGCTGCCGGAGGTGGTGAACGCAAGCGGGTTGGCCGAAAATGCGTCCTGGCGCTCCAGGCCCTTGAGATCGAGCCCCTCGCCAAGCAGCAGCGCCCGAATAATCGTGCCAGGCTCAGTCATCTAATCATCCATCCAGCCGTCGCCTCTCGCGGTCCCAGCACCCCCTTATGCCGCAATTATGTAAACCCTTCCTGTATATGCGCCCAAGAACCCCATGGACAAGCGGTGCGGCTCCCGGCATTTCGCAAAGACAGGTTCAGGGCATCTCCTATCCGCGCGCAAGCGACACGGCAGCACTCAGCCCATGCCTCGCGGAGGCGGGCGCGGCGATGCCCCGCCACGGGCAAAAGAGCAGCCTTTCCGTTCAGGCGCTGCAATCGCGACTGGTGAGCACCCAGAGCTGGATGTCGCGCTGGAGCTTGGTCATCAACTCCGGCGGCAGGGAGATATTGCGTGTGCCGATGAGGGTATTTTCGTTGTATCTATGAAACTCGACCTCGAAGGCTTCGACAGAGCTGTCACCGTTATAGATCGTGACATTCTGAAACCCTTCCGCGTTGCTGCCCTCTCCGGCCGCGCGTTCGCCGGTCTGAAAGCGATAACCGGCCAAGGTGGCGCCCGGCCCGTGGAACCAGCAAACCTTCATCTTCTCGACGAAGCTGCGAAGGACCTCCGGCGGCGCGCCAAAGTAAAGCCGCTGCGGCTCCGAGCCTCTGAGGCTCTCCACAGCGGGGTCCCGCTTCGCGCATGCTTGCGGAAATAGTGCCAATAGACACAGAATAACGGCCCGGATTCGCAAGCGAGCGCCCCCTAAGTACAACGTTGTCCCAGTGCCATTGGGGGTGTTCATGGCAAAACTGAGGCTTCCGCTTCAAGAGGCTCGCCGGCATGCAAGGTTTTTGTGCGCAAGGCCAAACCTAGCCGACTCCGGCAACACCCGGCATGGACCGTTGCGGCTTGCGCCTGGACGCAGGCCTCACTTGGCGGTGGGCTTCCAAGCCATCCGCCGATTGCGCGATCTTAAGCGTTTCAAACGCTTCCAGCGCTTCCTGGCGGGCGCGTTCGAGCCGCTTTTCGAGGTCCATGATCGAAGCCTTGAGATTGTCCCGCCGGCTCATCGCGGCCCGCGCGAAGGTGGGGTATGCGAAATGGTTGACATCGCTTATCCCAGAGTTCTGCTGTTCGAGCTTGATCTGCTGATCGAGGTCGCCCGCCATGCGCCGGAAGTCAGCGATCATCATTTCGAGATCGTTAACCTGCTGCCGTTTTTCGTCGTACTCAAACCGCTGATTATGCGCGATATTACTGTTGTCAACCATCGCTTCTGCAAGCCCCCTAACTCCACTTACACATTTTCCGGGCCGCTCCAATCGAGCCCTTTCAGCTTCGCTCAAAACCATTAATTCGGAGTAAAACGTCGCCGCTTTGCAACAGCCGTCTCATTAATGCAATCCTAGCCAAATTGCTGTTGGCCCTTCCGCCGAAATACGTCAAAGTAGCTTGACCATGGATTCGCGGGGGCTCTATTAATGTGGCGAATCAATGGCGCGTCCAGGGGCACCAATCCGCTTGGGATGACCTCCACTCCGTAATCCGTAAATGTGTGCCGCGGCTTGAGCGACCGATGCAAATCGGCCGCTTACCATCTAACCGCGTGGTGGGCTTAAGATTTATTAACCTTTCCTGCGTTAATGTCTGTCCTGAAGTTAAGCTTCACGGCGCGGAGTTGGCCATGCCTCGCGTCAAAGCGAATTAGACTTGCAGCAAGCGAGGGATCCCATGCGTGTGCTTCTTATTGAAGACGATGCAGCAACCGCTCAGAGCATCGAGCTAATGCTTCTTTCCGAGGGATTTAACGTCTTTCAAACCGATCTTGGAGAAGAAGGCGTAGGTCTTGGTAAGGTATATGACTACGATATTATTTTGCTGGATCTTGGCTTGCCCGATATCAGCGGCTACGAGGTTTTGCGCGCGCTCCGCGTCAACAAGATCAAGACGCCTATTCTCATTCTCTCCGGAATGGGCGGCGTCGACGAGAAAGTCCGGGGCCTGGGCTTTGGCGCGGACGACTATCTGACCAAGCCGTTCCACAAGGACGAGCTGATCGCCCGCATTCACGCGATCGTGCGCCGCTCCAAGGGGCACGCCCAGTCCGTGATCCAGACCGGCAACCTCGTGGTAAACCTCGATACCAAAACCGTCGAGGTCGATGGCGAGCGTGTGCACCTCACCAGCAAGGAATACCAAATGCTGGAGCTGCTTTCGCTCCGCAAGGGCACGACGCTTACGAAAGAGATGTTCCTCAACCACCTCTATGGCGGCATCGACGAGCCCGAGCTTAAGATCATCGACGTTTTCATTTGCAAGCTCCGCAAGAAACTTGCCCATGCGAACACCGGCCAGCATTACATCGAGACCGTCTGGGGCCGCGGCTACGTGCTGAGGGACCCGAAGGACGAACAGGCCGCGGCCTGAACTTGCAAGGGCGGCCATCCGAGACCGCCCCGCACCTGCATCCCGTTTGCTGAAAGCGCGCCCGGATTTTCCGGGCTATTTCGGTTCAACCGTATAGACAGCATCGTCGCCGTCCTTGGTGGCGCTTATTTTATAATGGCCCTGCGCTGCCAGGCGCGATGCGTAATACGCCACTACAAGCTTGGTGTCGGTCACCTTCGCCTCTTTGCCCGCGAAGATTTCCGCAACACCTTCCTGAATCCGCGCGGATCTGCCCTTGCAGATGATGCCCAGCTTGAAGCGTGCCGGCGTCCGGGCGCCGGCACTTGTCCCCTGGATGCCCACATAAAAGTCTCCGCCCGCGGGCAGGGATGTAAGCGCCACCGACAGAACGGCCAGCAGCAGCCGCCCGTTCTCCTTGTCGATGTCCTGCAAATTGGACTGCCAATGCACTCTGCGCTTGTTGTTCTCGATATAGCGGCGCGCCACCTGCTCGACCTGGCCCAGCGGCACCACGGCTCCAAGGCTCGATGAGGCGCCGAAGGCAAGCCTATGGAAATCGAGCTGCGCCCAGGCAGCCTTGGCGCTGTTCTGGATCAGCTCAAGTGCGTAATAGCGTGTGTCCTCGTCGTTTTCCTCTTCCAGGAGTTCAAGGCCGTTATTGATGGCGCCGATCTGCCCGGCGAGGTCGTGGCAGATTTTGCTGGAAATCAGCGCAGCGAGAGTAGTGTCTTCGAGCCGCGTGTGTGTGGTCATGCTAATTCTCCTGCTGCGGCGCGCCGCGCCTCAATTCCGTTGTCATCGTCCCGAATGGCGCTAACGTACCTAATTCACGCACCATGATTTGCCTGTGGACTTCAATATGGCCTGCTGAAAAATATGCCGGCGAGCGCACAAAAGCTACCGCGCCGTTGCAGAAGAGCAAATCACAACCCTAAATTCAAGGATCGGGGGCATCGTGACACTGGATGTGAATAGTTACAAGGATTTCGCGCTCTCCGTCATGGCGGCCGCCCAGAAGGCCGGCGCTGCCATCATGGACATCTACGGCCCCGGCATGAGCGTGCGCTACAAGGCGGACGCCTCGCCCGTGACCGATGCCGATCACGCTTCCGAGGACATCCTGCTCGCGGAGCTTGGCAGACTTCTGCCCAGCGTTCCCGTCATCTCCGAGGAGCAGGCCGCCGCGAACAATCTTCCCGAGACCGGCAGCACCTACTTCGTTGTCGATCCGCTTGACGGAACCAAGGAGTTCCTGAAGCTCAACGGCGAGTTCTCCATCAACGTCGGTCTCGTCAGCGGACGGAAGGCGATTTTCGGGCTCGTTTTCGGCCCGGCCAAGGCGGATTGCTTCATCACACTTGGCCCAAGCCAAGCCTTCCGCTGCGCGCTGCACCCCGCGCACGATCCGGACCCCCGCCAAAATTTCGATTTCGTGGCCCTAAACGGCGAGGCAGCCGGCAGGGACTTCACCGCGATTGTCAGCCGCTCGCATCTCAGGCCCGAGACCGTGGCATTTCTCGAAGCCCAGGGGAATCCCGGAAAATTGACCATGGGATCGGCGCTGAAATTCGGCATGCTGGCCGCCGGCGCGGCCGACGTCTACCCCCGGCACGGTCCCACGAACGAGTGGGACACAGCCGCCGGCCAGGCTATTCTCGAAGCCGCCGGCGGCACTGTGCTGACGCTGGATGGCGAGCCGCTCCTCTATGGCAAGGAAGATCGAAGTTTCGGAAATCCTTCCTTCATCGCCTGGCGCAGGCGGCCGGAGGCCCTATCTAAGCATCCTTGACGATCGCACAAGCTTGGCGCGATCGGGCACCAGAGGCTGAGGCGGTCATGCACCACACCAGACATCTCTTTCCCTCGTACACGCGGCTTGAGCACATCGCGGATGCCTGCGTTCATGCCGCCGGCATCATCTTCAGCATTGCCGCGACGGTTTTCCTGCTCGTGGCGGCGCTGCGCACCTTGCCCGCCGCCGATATCGCGGGCCTGACCGTCTATTGCATCGGGCTCATGAGTATGTTCGCCGCGTCGGCCGCCTATAACTTCTCCGCGCATGGCCGGCTGAAGGAGTACCTCCGGCGCCTCGACCATTCCGCTATTTACGTCATGATCGCTGGCAGCTATACGCCCTTCGCCATTGCGGTTGGAGGCGGTGCCGGCGGCTTCATGCTCGCGACGGCGTGGGCCATCGCCGTCATCGGCGTGACGCTCAAGCTTCGCTTTCCGCGCCGCTTCGACAACCTTTCCCTGGCACTTTATCTGGCCCAAGGCTGGCTCGTGCTCTTTGCGATTGGGCCGGTGACGGCAACGCTGCCAAGCGAAGCGCTGTGGCTCCTGGTCATCGGGGGCATCGTCTACACGGCGGGTGTGCCGTTCCACCTGTGGGAGCGGCTGCGCTACCATAATGCCATCTGGCACTTGTTCGTGCTGGGCGGAGCCGCCTGCCAATTCTTCGCGATCAAGGGCGCGGTCATCCGGGTGTAGCGCCAAATCCCGGCGCTAAAACTGGACGTGAACGCGGCCGCTGAACATGTTGATCGGGCTGCGCTCCGCGAAGTAGGCCGCGTTGCCAATCCACTGATAATCGGCGGACACGGTCACATTGCCCGAGACGGCGTAGGAATAATAGGTCTCGAAGACCTTCTCGCCCGCGTAGCTTGGCAGGGCGCCGTTGCCGATCAGGAGGCCGCGTCCACTGGCGGCCAGATAGCTTTGCAGACTGTGGGAAATTTCGTTAAGCGCGCCCGCGGCCCCAAACGTATCGTCCGGCCTGCCCCAGGACGCGCCTTTTATGCTTAGCCCGCCCGACACGCTCCCGGTAATATCCGTGAAGCAGCAAAGCTCGTTCTGGCCCGCGTTCCAGCTGTAGCGGAAGAAGGCGCCCACATTCTCCCGGAGTTGCTGCTCCAGATTGACCACATAGCCGTAGGTGGTGCGCACCCTTCGCGTTGCATCGATGCTGGCGCTCGCATCGGCGGGACTAAGCGCCACCGCTTCTGCGTAGTTGCCCAGGATGCCGGTGTTTTCCCAGCCTGTGAGCCGGAGCTTGCCGGGTTGCGAAAACAGGTTGTAGCGCCCCTCAAGCTCTGCGATCACGCTGCCATGCGCGGGGATTCTGGTGTCGAAGGTGAGCAGATTCGGCTGGTCCGGCAGCAGGAAATAGCCGATGCGGGCGGCCCAGTTCTTTTGATTGAGATCCGCGACCGCGCCCCAGGTATAGCCCTTCACATCGGCGGCGTAGTCGAAGGCGCCGCCATCGAACAGCGCCCAGTTCATGAATTGCGTCCGGGTGTCGTGCGAGTAGGCGTTGGCGTCGAAAATGTCGGTCGCGGACAGCTTGCCAACGGTCAGCGTCAGCCGCGAAACGTCCTTCTTGCCCGCGATCTGGTTGAGGTCGTCCTTGATCTCCTCCTGCTCGCCGCCAAAACCGATGGTCTGCGCGAAATAGGCGCGGGCGACGTACGTATCCGGGTCCCAGCGGCCACCCTTCTGGGCCTCGCCATTGCCGACACTGGCAGCGATTGCGACGCCTCTTGGCGAGAAGTCGCGCGACAGGAACCCCTGGAAGATCTCGGGATTGACGAAGAATTCCCCGCCCTGCCAGAGCCGCGCGCCGAAATACCCCGTCATCGTCAAGGTTTCGGTCGAGATGCCATTCCCGCTCGCCGGATCGTCCGCGCCTTTTTGAAACGGCAGATAGCCTTGAGGAATGAGGGTCGATTGGAAGTGCACGCTCACGCCGGCGGCCTTGGGCAGCGAGACGGTGTTCGCGTCCTCTCCCGCCAGCGAGCTTCCGGAAGCGATCAGCGTCAACAGCCCGCCCGCCGCGCAGCCAAGCATGCCCCGATGACTTCGTGCTGAAGGGATAAAATCGCCGATCCGCATGCCCGCTCCCCCAAAGCCCGGTTCGATTGCCGTGTCGCCCCGCGCGCCCAAAGCCCAATATCAGCCGCCGGGGCAAACTCAAACCGCATTATCCTGAATTACTTAGGCCGGGAACCCTGGCCCAGGCTTGCTGGACGCTGCCGCGACGCTCCCCCGCCCCCTCGTAAAATGTATCCCTTACAGGATTGTGTCAGACGGGCAGCCTCCCGCAGGCGAATTTGGCCGCCAAAACCGTATGAACCCGAGCGAGTATGATGTCTATAATATAACATCATACCGGAACGGTGTGGCGTGGAAAGCCGGAGGAGCGTGCCCCGCGGGCCACTGCCGTCAGGCCAGCCAGCCCCTATCGCATTTAAAGTCAATCTGAAAGAATTCCCCATCTTCAACTAAATACTAATCAGGCCAGAACCTTGGAACTGCTCTAATTAAAAAAGAAAGAGATTGCATTTCGCAAAGGGCGATCATAGCTCTGTGGCAAACGGCCCGATCTTCTGCCTTTTCCAGGCCGGCGGCATGATTGCAGCAGGCCGGAAACGCCCAATACTGTCGCCTCGCCTGCAATCGGACGCACTGGCGAAACTACACTTGGAGAGTGAATGCGCATCGAACAGGTTCTGGCGGCCCTTCTCATAGCGGCATCCACCGCCCTGCCCTCCCCGGTGCGGGCGGACGAACCATTCGCGATCGGCCTCACGCTCAAGGATCACCAGTTCGAGCCTGCCGAGATCAAGGCGCCCGCGAACAGGCCCATTGAGATTACGCTGAAAAACGAGGACAACGCCTTCGAGGAGTTCGACAGCAGCGCGCTCCGTACAGAAAAGATTGTCACGGGCCACGGAACCATTACCATAAAGCTCAAGCCGCTAGCCGCCGGCCGTTACCCCTTCCAGGGCGAATATCATGCAAAGACCGCACAAGGCATGCTGGTCGTCGAATAGGAGTGAATGATGCTTGGGGCCGCAATTATCGTGTTCCGGGAGGTAATCGAGGCCGGCCTCATTGTCGGCATCGTGCTGGCCGCCACGGAGGGCGTGCTGGGCCGGACAAAATATGTGGCCGGCGGCATTGGCGCGGGCCTTTCCGGCGCGGCACTTCTGGCGGTTTTCGCGGGCTCCCTCTCCACCGCCCTCGAAGGCATGGGGCAGGAGGTGTTCAACGCCTCGGTCCTCGCCGTCGCGGTCGTGATGCTCTCCTGGCACAATATCTGGATGGCGAGGCATGGCCGCGAACTGGCCGCGGAACTTCAGGCCGCCGGCCGCGCTGTCGCCACCGGCCGCAAGACCCTGTACGCGCTGGCCGCCGTTGTCGGCATCGCCGTATTGCGCGAGGGCGCGGAAGTCGTACTGTTCCTCTACGGGAACGCGATTGCCAACAGCGACGGCAATCTAAGCCTTCTTGCCGGCGGGCTGCTCGGCCTTGGCGCGGGCGTGGCACTCAGCACGCTGACCTATGCCGGCTTGGTCGTCATCCCATCCCGCTACCTTTTCAACGTTACGAGCATCCTGATCGCCTTCCTGGCCGCCGGCATGGCCTCGCAATGCGTGCATTTCCTCGATCAGGCGGACATCGTCACCGCGCTCGGCACCACGCTTTGGGATACATCCTGGCTTCTTCCGCAAGACAAGATCGCGGGGCGTATCCTGCACACGCTTATCGGTTACGACGACAGGCCCTCGATCATGCAGGTGCTTGTCTACGTTGCCACGCTAGCCGCGATTTTCGGCGCCATGCGGGTTTTCACGCCCAGCAAGCCGCGGGCCGCTTCTTCCGCCGCCGTAGGCTCGCAGGTCCCGGCGGAATAGGGGAAGCGCGCGGCTTCACCCGGCCGCCTGTTTCTCCTCCGCCTCGTGATATTTCCGCCGGATGTCGTCGATATCCACCCTGGCCGGCGGCAGCTTCAGCTTCATCGCCTCCAAGGAGTCAGCGACGATTTCCGAAATCGCCAGGTTCCGGAACCACTTATGGTTCGACGGGATGACGAACCAGGGCGCATAATCGGTGCTCGTGAGCGACAGCGCATCCTCGTAGGCCCGCAGGTACTTGCCCCACAGCTCGCGCTCCGAATAATCGCTCTCGCTGATCTTCCACTGCCGCACCGGATCGTCGAGCCGCTCCTTGAAGCGCGCAAGCTGCGCCTCTGGACTGATGTGCAGACAGAATTTCAGGATGCGCGTTCCGTTCCGGGTGAGCAGCTTCTCGAAGCTGTTGATGAGATCGTAGCGCCTGGACCAGACATGCTTCGGCACGAGCTTATGCACGCGCGCGACCAGCACGTCCTCATAGTGCGAGCGGTTGAAAATCATGATCTCGCCACCCGCCGGCGCCTTGGCGTGAACGCGCCAGAGAAAATCCCGCGAGGCCTCCTCGTGCGTTGGCTGGTTGAAGCGGGCGACCTTCACGCCCTGCGGGTTAAGCCCGGAAAACAAATGCCCGATGACGCCGTCCTTGCCTGCGGCGTCGAGCCCTTGCAGCACCACCAGCAGCGATTGCCCGGCATCGGCATAAAGCAGATACTGCGCCTTGCTGAGACGTTCGACGTTGGCCGCAAGCTCGCCCTTCGCCTTCTCGTGGGTTTCGTGCTTCCCGGTATAGGAGGCATCGATTTTGTCCAGCTTCACCTTGGCCCCAGGTTCAACCTGGAACTCCTTGCGATAAGCCATGGCGGCTCTCCCTGTGCCTCGACCGGCGTGCCCAATGGAGGCCGGCGCGAGGCCGGCGCCCATCCCCATGCAAACCTGGGTGTAACGCCATTTTAACCCTCTCCGGGGCCTTTGGGAGGGCCGGAGGGGCACCTTTCGATGTTGAAACAATATACCAAAGAACTCTTGAGTAACTATTAAGATGCCAACGGACTTATAAGATATTGATACAATGAGGACAACGGTCACAAAGGGCGAAACGCTTGACGTTTTCCATGGTTAATTTCAAATATGCCCGTATATTTAAGGGATATTTTGAATCGTGGAAATCGGCCCGGAATGCGCAAAAATTCGCAAAAATGCGCGTGCGGGAGATGCGACGCCGGCGCGTTTACCCTGTTCGCATTAACCATGATTTGCCCTTAGGCGAAGCGAACGGCTTATTAACAGGCGGGGCCGCGCCCCATTGGCGACGAAGCCCGGCAGGGTATAGGATCGCACTCCCCAATTGCTCATCGCCCTGGCGGAGGTACAATGGCAAGACCGCGCTTAACCCTGGTGGAAGCCCTCGAAGGCATCGTCGAACCGGCCGGCAAGACCGTCATCGACGTGGGCTGCGGAGACGGCACGCTCGTCCGCCACTTCGCCCGCCTCGGCGCCCGCGCCATCGGCATCGAGGTCAGCGCCGGCCAACTCGAACGCGCACTCAAGCAGGCGGGAGAGGGCGAGTCCTATAACGTGGCCAGCGGCGAGCGCCTGCCCTTTGCAGACGCCTCGGCCCACGTCGTCCTCTATATGAAGAGCTTCCATCACCTGCCGGTGGCGGCGATGCGGCCGGCCCTTACGGAGGCGGCGCGCGTTCTCGCTCCAGGCGGGCGCCTTGTGGCCGTCGAGCCGCTGCCCGAGGGCACATTTTTCGAGCTGACGCGCTTGGCCGACGATGAAACCGAGGTCCGCGCCGCGGCCTATGCGGCGCTCAAATCCCCGCCGCCGGCGCTTATCCCCGAGAGAGAGTTTTTCTACGACAGCGCAGTGCGTGTCCCAAACGTGGAGCGCGTGCTCGAAATGATGGCGGCCGTGGAACCTGCGCGCCGCCAGCGCGTCGCGGAAGCCGAGCCCGAGATCAGGCGCAGCTACGAAGCGCTTGTGCAAGAGGACGCCGAAGGCCCCTTCTTCATCGCTCCCATGCGGTGCAATATTTTCGTCAGGGGCAACTGACGGCCTTAGGCCGGCGAAGCACTCCGCCGGCCCGGTTCACACCTTCCGTACAAGAGCCGTCTATATGCCGGATGCCGTTCGAGCAGTATCGGGACTTCCCCCGAACTTGTCCCGGCGGTGGGACAGAACCCCCGGTTTCGACATCGCATAGTATTTTCGACACCTCATCGACGGTTCACTTGCGTTCGCCTCTCTCAACCTCGCCTGCCTGGCTCATCGTCCAGGCTTTTCCGCAACGTTCACCACCGTAGACTTCTGGGATACGGCAGCTTGCGGCGGCTTGGGATCTGCGACCTGATCGCCGATCCCGGAGGGGCCACCTCCATCTCTCATACAGTTACGTATCGCCGGAACCGGCGGCACCCGTGTCACAACGCCCCTATTACGAGCTTTTTTTCAGCAGCGCCGGGCAATCACCGTGAGAACAGCCAGCCGCGGCCGTCGATAGGCACGATCCCGACGAATTTGCAGCGGGTGAATGCTGATTGCCATCGCGCGGGGGGGGGGGCGCGCCGGCGTGCAGGAAGGACGGCCGGGCGCGAAATGAATTTGCCTCCAGGCAATGAATATCGATGGCGGCTAGCGCGGATGGCGGCCGCCGGCCAGTTCGGGCGATCCGGCGAAGGCATACCCGCCTTCGCGCTCCACGGCGGCGGCGCCGCGGCGATCCTGCCCCGCCGCCGGCACGCTTGAGCATCTCAAGAAGGCCGACCCGGACGATCTCGCCTATCTCACGTTCGAGCCCGCCTAACTCACCGCATCGCCCGCGTGAGCACGCCGCCTGAGATATTCTTCGCCTTGAAGCCATGCTGCAGCAGGACGCGCGTGGCGATGTAGGAGCGCTGGCCGGAGCGGCAGATCACGTGGATCTCCTTGTCGCAGGGCAGTTCGCCAAGGCGCGCGCGGAGCTGATTGAGCGGGATGTGCAGCGCGCCCGGCACGCTCTGCGCGGCGACCTCCACCGCCTCGCGCACGTCGAGCAGGAAGCCCGTATCCGCCGTGTCCCAGTGCACGAGGGGCATGTCTCCGCTGAGCGTGTTCGCCGCGGCCATGCCCGCGAAGTTCAGCGGGTCCTTGGCGCTGCCGAACTGCGGCGCGTAGCAAAGCTCGGCCTCCTCCAGATCGTGGATGGTGGCGCCCATCTGGATCGCCATCGCGAACGCGCTGATGCGCTTGTCCACGTTGTCCTCGCCGAAGGCCTGCGCGCCCAGCACGCGCCCATCCGACTTGCGGAACAGCACCTTGAGCGCCATGAGCTTGGCGCCCGGATAGTAGCCCGCATGCGAGTTCAGGTGCATGTAGAGCTTCTCGTAATCGGTATCGCCGAGGCGCTTCAGCGTCTTTTCGCTGACGCCGGTCCAAGCCATGGCCGCGCCGAACAGGCCCACGATGGCGGTGCCTTGCGTGCCCCTGAAGCGCGCGTCCCGGCCCGCGATGACATCGGCCGCGATGCGGCCCTGCCGGTTCGCGGGGCCGGCCAGCGCCACGAGGCTCCATTCGCCGGTGACGAAGTCCTTGACCTCGATGGCGTCGCCAACGGCGAAAATGTCGGGATCGGACGTGCGCATTTGGCCGTCGGTGCGGATGCCGCCCAGCGCGCCGATTTCGAGCCCTGCCGTCTTGGCCAGCACCGTCTGCGGGCGGACGCCGATGGCGAGGATGACAAGCTCGGCCCTGTGCGCCTTGCCGGATTTCGTCCGCACATCGATAGCGCCGTTATCGAGCGGTTCGAACGCGGCCACGCCGTCGTTGAGCGCGAGCTTGGCACCATGTTTCTCAAGGTGCGCCTGAACCAGATGCGCGAATTCCGCGTCGATGGGCGTGAGTACCTGCCCGGCCATCTCCACGACGGTCACGTCGAAGCCCCGATGGATCAGGTTCTCGGCCATCTCCAGGCCGATGAAGCCGCCGCCCACCACCACGGCGCTGGGCTTCGCGGTTCCGGCCGCGCCGCGCGATGCGATCCACTCGCCGATCTGGCGAACGTCGGGCACGGTGCGCACATGGAAGATGCCCGGAAGGTCGATCCCCGGCAGAGGCGGCCGGATGGAGGCGGCACCCGGCGACAGCACCAGCTTGTCGTAGGAATGTTCACTCACCTCGCCCGTCTTGACATCGCGCAGCCGGACTTTTTTCTCCCCCGGCAAAATCTCGGTGGCCTCGCAGCCGGTGCGCACGTCGATGGCGAAGCGGTCGCGAAACAGCTCGGCGGTCGCGACCAGGAGGCTCGCCTCCTCCTTGATGACGCCGCCCACATAATACGGCAGACCGCAATTTGCGTAGGAAACGTACGGCCCGCGCTCCACCATGAGGATTTCGGCGTTCTCGTCGAGCCTGCGCAAACGCGCCGCACAGGATGCTCCGCCAGCCACTCCGCCTACAATGATGACTTTCATGGATCTGTCCCCATTTTTGCGCCGAATCGGCCCGGAGCGGCGCTATAGCGCCCGCCGCCAATCCGGCACGCTTGTTTCGATCGTTCGCGGCGGCACATTAGACTTACATATTGTTTTTTGTATGTGACGTTGTCACAAAGTTTGCGCCGAAGGCGCCGGTAACCGCCCGTTTACCCTCCGCGTTAACTTTTGGGTTTCCAGGGCAGTCCGAGTGCCCTTCTTCGATTTCGATATAATGTAGCACAGATGTTTCAAGACACCGATATTGTGCTGTATGTTATTGATATGACGATATTTTTTATGACCTGGCGGCGCCGCAACTCGTGGCTAATGCACAATCTGCGATCATAATTAACCGCAGTTTTGAAAGATGAAAATCGGCCCAACTCTGGCATTTTTTCGTAAAAATCCGGCAATTTCAGGCAACCGGAGTCTTAACTAACCACAGCCAGATTAAGAGTTGTAGCGCAGTGGGCGGCGTTAGTACAATCTTTACTTCCGCGCCAGCCCGCGAAAGCTCCGTCACTCGCATTCCAGCTCATAGGCTTCCTTCAAGCCCGGATGCATGATGGCCGAATGCAGCGTGAGCAAGATCAGGTTCGCGTCGGGTCCCTCGCCCGCCTCAAGCGCGGCCTCGATCCGCCGCCCGGCCGCCTCCGCCGCGGAAACGCCATTGGCCTCGGCAAAGACTGCGGGGCCGAGCGCGCAATACGCCAGGAGCGCAGCGGCATGGCGATAGTCTGCTGGCGCCGGCTCTTCGCCCGCGGCCTCCTTGACCAAGTTGAGCGCGGCGATCTTGACGGCCTCTGGGGCGAGCGCTGGGTGCATACCGGCCGCGCGAAGCGACTCGTCGAGCGCGCGCAGGTCTGCGGATCGTCCGAAGATGCCGAATAGTCCGAGGGAGGGCCAGCTACGCGCCATGATGAGTTCCGCGAGGGGTGCTGGGGGGAGGTTTAGCAGGCGGGGCGGGGCGTGCCAAGAGGGGCGAACCGATAGCGCCATTACGGCGCCTGAGGTAGCCCGCCCTGAAAGCCGGGAGCGGCCCGGCAGAAACATATATTATTTGCCGGCGGTCTTCCGCAGGTCGCTGAAACCCGCCGTTCGAGACAGCCGAACCGAATTCCGAAGCCCCCAACAAGCAGAAACGAGCCCGTTGGGGTGAGGCGGCCCCATCCGGATCCCGCGAGCGAGCCGGTGCGCACGGTAATGCCGAGGTTCGTTTTTCCGGCGGCGCTGGCGTCTCGCCGCGCGGCCTGTTCACGAATGTCCACGCATAGCCAAATTTCATAACGCTGTCCCACTCCACACTCGCAAAACCTCGCGCCGCAATATCCTGCCTGACGCTTCTTTGTTCGTCTATTGTTTGCAGGGGATGCTTGCGCGTACCTTGTCTCACCGCGCATGCACGGTTTGCTTGTACACGGCATCGACATTTGTCGGCAAAGTTGTGGAAAAATGTGTGTTCCGGTTGCGTTCATGTTTGGCCGCCGCCATCTTATGGCCATGTGCAAAGCGGCTTCGAATTGCAGAGTATAGTAGCCGCATGCCTGCGATATCGGCTAAAGAGTGTTAGCGTAGTTGAGGTCAGATGAAGTACTCAATCGTATCGAAGGGCGCCGGCCCGCCTAAATGTCATTGCAATAGCGAACCGTAAGTCTGCTCACGGCCTCTTGCGCGCCAATGGGCCGCCTGCGGGACCGCATCGTTTAACCGCCAGCAAAGCAGTCCCAGATCGCAAAACCTTCCTCGCCCGCGCGCCAAGGGGGCTGTTCGCGCGCGCCAAAATCGCCTATTCCTTACGCATGATAGCACAAGGCATACTTCCATCGCAGGCAATCGGCTCGCTGATCGAGACGGGCGCAATCACGGCCGCCAAGCCCATCCTGCCGGGCCAGGTGCAGCCGGCGAGCCTCGATTTGCGGCTTGGCGCGCGAGTGCACCGCGTGCGGGCGAGCTTCATGCCGGGGCCTGCGGCCACCACGGCGGAGCAGATCGAGCGCTTCGTGCTGCACACCATCGATTTGAGCAATGGCGCGGTGCTGGAAACCGGCTGTGTCTACGTGGCCGAGATCGACGAGCAGCTTGCCTTGCCGCCCGATGTGCGCGGCTTCGCCAA
>PMBZ01000111.1:18692-37618 GCA_003153975.1 Hyphomicrobiales bacterium | reverse complement strand
CCCTCTCCCACAGGGAGAGGGAACGGTGTTGCACGCTCCGGGCTCCATTCAGGCGTCCCTTCTCCCAGAGGAAGAAAGACAGGATGAGGGGTGGCCCCCTCGAACGTTACACGATACGCTCTCGGGAGATGCCGCCCCCGCCGCCTCCTTGCGCGAGGCGGTGCTTTCCGTGGACCTCTCGGGCACCGGCTCCTCGGCGCTTATCGGCTACCGGGCCAAGCGGCACACCGGCGTCATCGACGTGGACCGCGTTGGCGCCTACGACGTGGAGGAGTTCTGGGAACCGCTCCTGGTCACGCCGCAAAAGCGGCTGATCCTCGATCCCGATGAGTTCTACATCCTCGCCTCCAAGGAGACGGTCAGCGTGCCGCCCACCTACGCGGCCGAGATGGAGCCCTTCAACGCGCTGATGGGCGAGTTCCGCGTGCACTACGCCGGCTTCTTCGACCCAGGCTTCGGCACGGCGGCCACTGGCGGCGAGGGCAGCCGCGCGGTGCTGGAGGTGCGCAGCCACAAGGTGCCGTTCATCCTGGAGGACGGGCAGATCATAGGCCGGCTGATCTACGAGCCGTTGACCGCGCTCCCCGCCCAGCTTTACGGCCAGGACATCGGCTCGCACTACCAGGCGCAGGCGCTGAAGCTGTCGAAGCATTTCCGGCAGGGTTAGACGTGGAGGGCCGGTCATGAGAACGCGGCGTGGAACGATCGCCAAGACCGTGGCGTTTGCAGCCATCGCCGCCTGCGCCGGAACCGCGCATGCAGCCCCGGCGGCACAGCGGCAGCCGCGTATCGTCACGCCAGCTTGCGCAGCACCTCCCCGCTGCGCCCAAGCGAGCTGCCTACGCATGGGCCGCCGCGCGCCCGGCTGCCATATCCCGCCGATGGGCTGCCTCATCTACGCCTGCAAGCCCGGCGGGCGCCAAACGCCGCGCTTGGCGGGTGCGGCTTAATTTCCATCGGAATGCCCAGGGAGAACAGACTGGCGATGTGGCAGACGAAATCGTCGAAAGTGGTTTATCAAAATCCATGGATCAGGGTGCGGGAGGACGAAATCGTAGACCCTGCGGGACAGGACGGCATCTACGGTGTTGTTGAAATCCCGCCCGGCGTTTTCGCCGTGGCCCGCGATGCGGACGGGCGCATCCTGCTCATCGAGCAAACGCACTACCCGACCGGCCGGCGCTCGTGGGAACTGCCCGGCGGAGGTCTTGAGCCAGGGTACAGCCACGAGCAGCAGGCGCTCGAAGAACTGGCGGAGGAAGCGCTGATGACTGCCGCCAAGCTTACGCCGCTTGGCATGACGCAAACGGCGCCGGGCGTTACGACGGAACTCAATTACTTCATGCTGGCGGAGAATTTATCGCCACTCTCGTCGCCAGAGCTTGCCGCGAAGCAGCGCAGCGAGGGCATCAGCCAAGCCGCGTTCTTTCCGGACGCGGAGATCCGCCGCATGATCCGGGAAGGCCGCATCGACCACGGGCAAACCGTTACCGGCTATTTCCTGTATCTTCTCTCTCAAACGTGAACTCGACGCGCTCACTCGCAGCGTTACCGCCTATACCGACGGCCCGTGAACTTTGTCCGCTCCGCTCTCCTTGCAAGCAAAGCAAGCTAAACTGCGAAAGTGCGAACAGCACGTGCAAGGGAGGTCCCGCAGCGGTTAGCACTCCTGGAACTGGCGTAAAAATATCCATTGCCAATCATGATTTGGCAACTTAACGAGTTAAGGGAAGCATCGCCCTGGGCGCCCTGTCCTGGAACGGCAGGTTGGCGTGCTTCGCTGCGAATTCAGTGTCCAAACCCATCGAGGGATAGTAGCCATGACACTTCCTCAACAGCCGAAGGGACGTTTTGCTACCGCAGTCTGTGTCGATGACAGGATGCTACCGCTTGCGTGCGCAACACTTTATTCGTGCCATCTTGCATCGCCAGATATTGAGTTTGACAAAATTTTGATTGGCCTCGATATCCCCAGCGAGCAGAAAGCAGAGATTGACGAATTCAAGAAGCAAAAGAGCTTCGACATCAAAACTATTTTTTTGTCTCGGGATACTCTCGGACCCGTGGTAAGTAAATATGGAGCATCGACCCTCCGGCTAAGGCTCGACCGGCATCTGGCTGAACAGTACGATAGGATTTTATACCTTGATTGCGATATATTAGTTCTTAAATCACTGACCCCGCTTTTTTCCATGGACCTCCAAGGCAAGACCGCCGCAGCAGTTGCCGATTTAATGAAGCCCTGGAAAGGGAATTACGAACGCCTCAGAGAAATGGGCGTTTCCTTCGGAAATTATTTTAATTCTGGCGTAATGCTATTCGATATGAACAAAGCGAATGCTGACCGGATCTGGGAAAATTNNCATCTGCCCGTTAAGTGGAATTTCATGGGACCATTTCACTATATAAAATCAATAGATCCGGCTATTATTCATTTCACTGGAGGCGATTTCGGAGGCCGTCCTTGGCGTCATGGATCGATAGGGCTCCACAAGAAATACAAGCGCCTTTATATAGATATATTTTCACATACGCCCTGGACCGGGTTCATTCCGGAAACGTCCCTCTGGGAACGTATTCGAGGTGAATACAGGTACTATATGTCAACGGTTAGAAGGCATTTCCCTGTTCAGACTTACCTTCGACAAAACAACTTCACCATACCGGACCGGCACACCGGAGTTGCAGCCGGGAGCTAACGCATGAGCAGCCGCTCCGGCGGGTTCGAGTTGGCCGCGAGCAACGTGCGTTCCTTCCCGAGGCAGCACCGCCCGGCTGGAGTTCAGCGCGTCCCTTCCCCGGCCAGCACGAAAGGCGCCCAGCAAGCCTGGTGCGGGCGGCTCGATGCAATTTTTCCGCCCGCCCTTGAGAAAGGTCCAGGGCCGTGCCAAGAACGGTTGCAATAGCGTTGCTTCAGTTCGCCGCCGGAGCGATTGGGCGGAATTGGTTTTCTACATCACCGCCAACAGGACCAGCGGCAGGGTGAAGGCCGACATGAGCGTCGAGACCAGGATCACGCCCGCCACCTCGTCGGGCCGGTTATCGTACAGGCGCGCGAAAAGATAGTTGAACACCGCCGCGGGCATGGAGCTTTCGATAACAACGACGCCGCGCGCCACGCCATCGAGCCCGAACGCCGCCGCGACCGCCAGGCCGCAAGCCGCACCCAGCCCCAGCCGCAAAGCCGAAAGTGCCGCGGCGCGTAACATGTTGGGCGCGCGCAGCTCCGCCAGGGCCACGCCGAGCGAGAGCAGCATGAGCGGGATGGTTAGCCCAGAGACCATGCCGAGCGTGTTCGACAGCCATGCCGGAAGCTTCCAGCCGAGCGCCAGCACCACGATCGCGGCGGCCACCGCGTAAAGCAGCGGAACCCTGAGCAGCTTCCCGATTTTCAGCTCGCCAGCCGCGATGGCCGGCCCCAAGGTGAATTGGCTGACGCTCGTCACCGTGAAGAACACCATGGCCAGCGCCATGCCCTCCTGTCCGAACGCGAACAGGCAGACCGGCAACCCCGCATTGCCGATATTGGGGAAAGTAAGCGATGGCAGATAAACCTTCATCGGCAGACCTGCCACGCGAAGCACCAGCGCCGCGGCCACCGCGGTCGCCAGCAGGCATACGGCCGTCGCCCCGGCCATCCGCGCCGCCGTGTCGAACGGCAACGCCGTGTTGGCGAGCGTCGAAAAAACCAGCGCCGGCGCCCCGACGATAGTGATCAGCTGCGTAACGAAAGTGTGGTCGAACGGCTGGCCGGCGCGTGCCCACAGATAGCCGCCGAGCGCGGTCAGGAAGACTGGTGCGAGAATGGGCGCCAGGGCCTGCAGCAGGTTCATCCACCCTCCAACTTCGCTTCGGGCCACCCCAACGCGGGCCTCTGGCTGCAACCTATCACTGTGGCCGTTGGGCCTCACAATCGGCAATCTTCGAATTTATTGCCGGTTGCGCATTCGCGTTAACCCAACTATAGCGAGTGCCTGCGAATGTGCGTCGTCGGTTGTGGTTATCGGGGTGCTTTATGAGCGTGTCACTACTTTTCGCCAAGATTCGCAGCATCGTACAGCGGCAGCAGGAAAGCGCCGGGATGCGGCGGCAAGAGCCTTGCGGGCAGGGGTTCCGTGCATTCGCCGTCCTCAACGGAAGGTGCATCGCGGACGTATCGATGGGTTACGGTCAGGACGATATCTATAAGCCTGAGCGCAGATCCGCTTTGGCGCGCCAGAGGCAAACGCGAACGCGGCTCTTCGAAGCGGAGTTCGCCTGACGCGCTTCAAGCCGGGCTTGAGCCGCTCATACTCGCGAAAGCGGGAGCCCATGGCAAGCACAGGCAAGACTTGCTTTTTTTGCCCGCATGGATTCCGCGCTTGCGCGAGAATGACGGTGCGAACTTGCCCGCTAAGCCGGGCCGGTTTCCGCGCGAAGCACCGCGCGCGCGCTCATAAGCGCGAAGCCCAGAAGGTTCAGCCCCTGCCACTGCTCCGGACTTTCCACGAGGGGGTTGCCCTTGGCGAAGCCCGCGCCCCAGACCGGGTCCACGGGACTTGCTTCGACGAGAACCTTACCGCCTGTGTTTAAGAGATAAGTCCGCAGTTCGCCGTTCTGGCCGAACTTCGCGAGATTGCCGCGGACCACGATATCGAAACGGTGGGCCTCCCATTCCGGCTCCGCGAAGTTTTCCACCTCGCGGCCAAGCGCTTTGGCGGCGCCGGGGCTGGGCGCTTCGAGGATGCGCGCGAGCGTGACCTCATCGCCGAACAGGCGTGCCTTCTCCGCCATCATATAATGCTCGGCGGTTGGATAGCGGACGCCGCCAATTTCAAACGGGCATTCCCACCATTGGCTTAAGACGTGCTTGCCCGCCGCCTGGCCTGGTTTCGCCCGGTGCCCCCAGAAACATAAATACTTCGGCTGCCAGCCCATCTCGATCTTGCGAAGGAGCGCCGCCACACTTAGCGGGGTTTCTGAAATCCCGGGCCGATCCCGATCCATGCCGCCCTCCCGGTGTTTCCGAACGTACACAATGGCCGGTATCGATCGCGTCCGCAATGTCTCCCGGCCCGCCCCGAACGCGCCCGTCGCCCGCAGGCGTGCACCGCCAAGCTCTGGGTATTGCGGGGGATAACGGGGATTTCCATCCGGCCGCAACCCTCGCGAAATCCCCCTCGTAAAAGACTGGCGAACTTACCGCCGCTCTAGATTCGCCAGCGGGGGCCGGGCGCAAAGCCGCCTAGCCGGGCATCGTCTTTGTCCGATCAGGAGGCATTATCGGTTGCGCCGCAATAGAATTACAACCATGGAGTGCCATATTGCGGGGCACGCGTAACATAAGTAGCGGGGAAATGTAATGCAGACAGTAGCAAAACGTGCGGAGTCGAGCCTTTTCGAGGTTATACTCTACTTCGAAAACAATTCCTGGTCATTCTCAACCGTCGCGCACGCCTCATTCATGCAGGAAGCAATTGAACAGGCGGAGCGGGAATTTTCCGTCCATACTTTCCATCACCGGCTTGGCAGCACGAAGGCCAAGGCAACCTCGGCATGCGTCATGCAGCCAGGCGGCGACCACGCCTTCGCGAAACGCGATGGAAAGTGGCAACTGCTGCATTGAGCAGCGGTTTCCACCCTTGCGCCGGATGGTGTGACGAACAAACGAACACCCCTCACCCTGTCCCTCTCCCAACGGGAGCAGGGCTGTCCGGGGAAGCATGGGGTGAATGGATTAGCCGCAGGTGCATGCCTCGCCGTGCGAAGGGTTTTTCGCCCGCCGTTTCAATTCCGGAATGCAACACGGAGGCATAAACGGCATGGCAGAGCGATTGTTGGAAAAGGCAGGCGGGGTCAAGGGCTTGCCGCCGGAGGCGGTGGGAGCGTAGCGAGCACCCTTGAGGCCGCCTGCCTTTTCCAACACCCTGAGCCAGGCTGTGTATGCCGGTGGCCAGGTGATGACTATCCTCGCGTGGGACTACCACATCTCACAGGGGACACATGCCCAAAGGCCATCATCACCTGACCTATGAACAACGCTGCCAGATTTACGCGCTCTTGAAAAGCGGGTGCGCCAAAGCCGCGATCGCGCGGCAGATTGGCGTGCATCCTTCCACGATCTCCCGCGAGATCGAGCGCAATACCGGCGGCAAGGGGTATCGCTACAAGCAAGCACCGGAGAAAGCGTCCGCAAGGCGTACCGCCGCATCGGGCGTGCCGCGCAAGATGACGCCAGCCCTCATCCGCGAGATCGAGGAGAAACTGACGCGGGAACAATGGAGCCCAGAGCAAATCAGCGGCTGGCTAGAGAAAGAGGGGCGGCGGTTTGTCAGTGCAGAACGCATCTACCAGCATATCTGGGCAGACAAGAAGAACGGTGGAAGTCTCTGGCGCCACCTGCGCCACAACGGCAAGAAGTACAACAAGCGCAAAGGCAAGAACTCCGGGCGCGGCCTGATCCCCGGCCGCGTGGACATTAGTGAACGGCCCGCCATTGCCGCTGAAAAAAGCCGCATCGGCGACTGGGAGGGCGATACCGTCATCGGCCGGGGCCAAAAGGCCGCGATCCTGACCCATGTGGACCGCAAGTCCAAATACACAAAGCTTGCGATCCTCCCGGACAAAAGCGCGGCCTCCGTTCAAAGCGCCTGCGATGCTTCACTTCTTCCCATCGCTCACAAGATCGAAACCATCACTTACGATAACGGCAAGGAGTTTGCCGGACACGCCAGCATCGCGCCAAGCCTGAAAGCCAAGGTCTACTTCGCCAAGCCGTATCATTCCTGGGAGCGGGGGCTGAACGAACACACCAATGGCCTCCTGCGTCAGTACTTCCCAAAAGGCTCGGACTTCTCTACCCTCACACCCGCCGGGGTCCAACGGGTCGAGGACAAACTCAACTCCCGTCCCAGAAAGGCGCTCGGCTACAAAACACCCAGCGAGGTTTTCTTCGCCCCGGCTTGAAGACGCTGTTGCGGTTCAGGGTTGAATGGGCGGTCGATTTCCGCGATTCAAAAAATCCTTTAAATATACGCGCAGTTTTAATATTAACTACGAGCGCTCCGTCGGCGGATGGTATCCTATGTAATTTTTGCATTGTGTATCAATCATCTGGCATAAACGTGCATCTATTAAACTTTCTTCAAGGAGCATGTGCTAAATTAGTTCAACATCAAAAGTCCGTGCGCACACCGGAAAGCGCTGGCTGAATTGGTTAACATACTGGATATGGACACGGCCGTGAGCCGCGATCCAGGCAAGGGCGATAGGAAGCAGGAGCGGTCATGATCGACCATACGGGCATCGCTGTCAGCGATTTGGAGCGGAGCAGGGCGTTCTACGAAAAGGCGCTGGCCCCGCTGGGGTACGTGCCGATCGTGGAACTGCCTGCGGGCGTTAGCGGTGCGATCTTCGCCGTAGGGTTCGGCGTGCCGCCCAAGCCGGATTTCTGGGTCGGCGCGGGCCAGCCGCAGGCTTCGAACGTGCACGTCGCCTTCCGTGCGGACAACCGTGCGGAGGTCGATGCTTTCCATGAGGCCGCCATGGCCGCGGGCGGCCGCGACAACGGTGCGCCGGGGCTTCGCCCGCACTATCACCCAAACTATTACGGCGCCTTCGTGCTCGATCCCGACGGCTACAACGTCGAGGCAGTGTGCCATCGCCCCGAGTGATGGCTGAACAGTGGACGGGATTTTTTGAGTGACCAGCAGCGCAACGCAGAAACCGCTTGCCATCGTGGCGGCCGAGGCCCCGGCGCGGACGAAGCCATCGAGCTACCCCGAGCCGTTTTTCAGCCGCATGAGCAAGCGGGCAAAGCGGCCTTTGGGCGATCTGTTCGGCCTCAAGAACTTCGGCGTGAACCTCACCCGGCTAGCACCTGGCGGCGAGTCCGCGCTTCTGCACCGCCACAGCAAGCAAGACGAGTTCGTTTTCATCCTGGAGGGCCGGCCAACGCTCGTCACCGATGCGGGCGGGATGCAGCTTGGCCCAGGCATGTGCGCGGGCTTCCCGGCTGAGGGCGCCGCGCATCAACTGGTCAACCGGACCGGCCAGGATGTTGTTTTTCTGGAAATCGGCGACCGGACTGGCGGGGACGTGGGCAGCTATCCAAACGACGATATCGAAGCTGCATTGGGTTCGGATGGCGGCTGGGTTTTTACCCATAAAGACGGCACCCCCTACTGAGCCCGGGAGCGTGAAGGCTCGCTACGGATCAGCTACAACGTGACGTATTGTATAGGTGTGCCGCATTTGCTATGCGAACCGGCCAGCCCAAAACGGGAAAGAAAAGTGCAAAGTCCGGCGAACCTTTTTTCGGAGCTTAAGCTCCATTGGCGGGAAGCGGAAAAGACCGCCATCGAGACCGCGGGCGGCAAGCGCTATAGCTTTGGCGATATCGAGGACCGGACGGCGCAGCTTGCGAATGCGCTTGCGGGGCTGGGCGTGAAGCCTGGCGACCGGATCGCAGCCCAGGTCGATAAGTCGCCCGAGGCATTGTTTCTTTATCTGGCGTGCCTGCGCGCTGGCGCGGCCTATTTGCCGCTCAACACCGCTTACACCCAGGCCGAGCTTGAGTATTTCCTGACGGATGCGGAGCCGGTGCTGTTCGTCTGCCGTCCGCGAGACGAAGCGGCGGGTGCTGTGCTTTGCGCGGGTGCTGGCGTTGCCCATTGCCGCACGCTGGGCGCGGCAGGGGAGGGGAGCCTGATGCCGCTCGCCGCCGCGCAGGCCTGCACCTTTGCGGATGTCCCGCGCGCGCCTGACGATCTCGCCGGGATACTTTACACGTCGGGCACGACGGGGCGCTCCAAGGGCGCGATGCTCACGCATGCCAACCTTTCCACGAACGCGCATGCGCTGGTGGAAACCTGGCGTTTCACCGCCAGCGACGTGCTGTTGCATGCGCTGCCGGTGTTCCATACGCATGGGCTGTTCGTGGCGAGCAATGTGGCACTGATGTCCGGCGCCACGATGCTGCTCCTGCCGAGGTTCGACGCGGACGAGATTTTCCGGCTGATGCCGCGCGCGACCGTGATGATGGGCGTGCCGACTTTCTATGTGCGTCTGGCGGCGGACCAAAGGCTTACGCGCGAGGCGGCGCAGGGCATGCGGCTTTTCATTTCGGGTTCGGCGCCGCTCTTGCCGGAGACGTTCCGGCAGTTCCGCGAGCGCACCGGCCACACTATTCTCGAACGCTACGGCATGACCGAGACCAGCATGAACACCTCGAACCCCTATGAGGGCGAGCGCGTGGCGGGCACGGTGGGCTTTCCGCTGCCGGGTGTGGAGGTCCGTGTTGCGAACCCCGAGACGGGCGCGATCCTGGAGACGGCGGAAATCGGCATGATCGAGGTGCGCGGGCCTAATGTGTTCAAGGGCTATTGGCGCATGCCGGAGAAGACCAAGGCGGAGTTTCGCGAGGATGGCTTCTTTATCACCGGCGACCTCGGCACGATCGATGCGCGAGGCTACGTCCACATCGTTGGGCGCGGAAAAGATCTCGTGATTTCGGGTGGTTATAACGTCTACCCGAAGGAGGTCGAGGGCGAGATCGACCGGCTGGATGGGGTTACGGAAAGCGCGGTGATCGGCGTTCCGCATCCGGATTTCGGCGAGGGCGTCGTCGCGGTGGTGGTGAAGACAAATGCGGCCCTCACCGAGGCGGATATATTGGAGCCGCTCAAGAAGCGCCTCGCCAACTATAAGCTGCCGAAGCGCGTGGTATTCGTTGAGAGCCTTCCCCGCAATACCATGGGGAAGGTGCAGAAAAACCTGCTCCGCGATGAGTATCGCGGCCTTTATTCGCGATAAAGCGCGCCGTTCCGTCGCTCCGAGCCGGCGCCCGTCATACTTGGTATTTGCGCAACTCCAGCTTGGCGATCTGGTTGCGGTGCACCTCGTCGGGGCCGTCGGCGATCCGCAGCGTCCGTATCGACGCATAATCGTAGGGCAGCCCGAAATCGTCGCAGATGCCCGCCCCGCCATGCGCCTGGATGGCCCAGTCGATCACCTTGCAGGCCATGTTCGGCGCCACGACTTTGATCATCGCGATCTCGGCGCGGGCGGCCTTGTTGCCCACGGTGTCCATCATGTACGCCGCCTTGAGCGTCAAAAGCCGCGCCTGGTCGATCATCATCCGGCTTTCGGCGATGCGTTCCATCCACACGCCTCGATCGGCGACCGGCCGGCGGAACGCGATCCGGCTCTTCAGCCTGAGGCACATCTTCTCCAGCGCACGCTCGGCCCGTCCGATGGTGCGCATGCAATGGTGGATGCGGCCCGGCCCAAGCCGGCCTTGCGCGATCTCGAAGCCGCGCCCCTCGCCCAGCAGCACGTTCTCCAGCGGCACGCGGACATCGGTGAAGCTCAACTCGCCGTGGCCGTGCGGCGCGTCGAGATAGCCGAACACCGGCAGCATGCGCTCCTTCTTGACGCCCGGCGTATCCATGGGCACCAGGATCATGGATTGCTGCTTGTGCGGGTCCGCGTTGTCAGGGTCCGTTTTCCCCATCAGGATCAGGATCTTGCAGCGCTTGTCGCCGGCCCCGGATGTCCACCACTTGCGCCCGTCGATGATGTAGTCGCCGCCGTCTTTCTTGATCGAAATCGAGATGTTCGTGGCGTCGGAGGAGGCCACGCACGGCTCGGTCATCGCGAAGCCCGACCGGATCTCGCCCGCCAGCAGGGGCTTCAGCCAGCGCTCCTTCTGCGCCTCGCTCCCGTAGCGGACCAGCACCTCCATGTTACCCGTGTCCGGTGCCGAGCAGTTGAACACCTCCGGCCCCCAATGCGAGCGGCCCATGATCTCCGCCAGCGGCGCATATTCGAGATTGGTGAGCCCCGCGCCGTGCTCGCTGCCGGGCAGGAACAGGTTCCAAAGCCCCTGCGCCTTCGCCTTTTCCTTGATTTCCTGCAAGAGCTTAAGCGGCTCCCAGCGGTCTGGCTGATGGTCCGCGGCTTCGAACAGCGCCTGCTCGTTGGGATAGATGTGCCCGGCCATGAAGCGTTCGAGCCGGGCCTTGTAATCGGCCGCCTTCGGGGAGAGCTGGAAAATGTCTGACATAAAACCCCTCCTATCGGACCACACCTTGCCATGGCGGCCGGGCCTGCGCCATGCCTTACACCAGTCTGTTTATCACCCCTTAACCGGACTTTGCCGGGCTTGTCGCCCAAATCGGTGCGATTGAAGGGGCTTCATTTACGATGCAATTGTATCGAATGCTCCTTGAGAAACATTTAACGGCGCTAAGGTATTGAAACATAGTGATACAATAAGTCAGCAGACGGACTGGTTAAGGCTGGCGCATGGTTAACATTAAAACTGCCGGTATATTTAAGGGTAGTTTTGAATCGAAGAAATCGACCCAAAGAGAGAAAAATTTCGCGAAAATGCGGGTGCGGGAAGCATGAGTCCGGCGCGTTAACCTTGCAGTGATTTACCATGATCGCGCCTTACGCGAAGCGAAGGATTTGTTAAGCCGGCATGCGCCGGCGCCGGACGTAAGAGCGGCGCGCTTGCCAGCGCCCTGAGAGCCAAGCCACAAAGGCGGTAGGAAAATGCGAGACGCCACGCCAAGCAAATGTTTCCTGCTTCCCCAACGCTTCGACGCTTTGCGCCGTTCTTGCCGGCGTGCCTGATGGCTGCGGTGTGTCGTGACTTGAACCCACGGTTCTGGCCGGAAGCAGACTTGCGGGCTGCCGGCGGCACCGTCTCTTACCCACAGTTTAGCGCTCCTCATAAATTGGCTTTTCAAGCGGCCGGCATCGCGCACGTTTACGCCTTGCCGCCATGGAGCAGGCTGGACCGGGTAGCCATCCGTCAGCGATAGGTTCTCCATCTCCAATGCCAAATACAACTCACCATTGCAACGACATTTAAGCGCCCAATCGACCTCCGGTATCATCGAGTACATCATTATACTTTCAACTACGCCAACATTTTTTTAAACGATCCCGCAGGCATACGGTTGCTATACTCTGCAATTCGAAACTGCTTTGCGGCCGCCCCAAAGATGGCAGCAGCCAAACAGGAACACAACCGGAACGCAAATTTGTCCACAGCTTTACCGGGAGGTGTTGACATGATGCACAAGCAAACCGTGCAGGTGCGGCGAAACAAGGTTCATGCAAGCCTACCATGTGAACAACAGGGAAACAAAGAAGCGCGTGCCGGGATATTGCGGCGCAAGGTCTTGCGAGTGCGGATGTAGGGTACTGTTATGAAATTTGGCTATGCGTGGACATTCGGCGAGACGCCGGCGCCGGAAAACGAACCCCGGCTTTACCGGACCCGCCGGCTTGCCCTCGGAATTCGAATTGGGCCGCCTCACCCCAACGGGCTTGTTTCTGCTTGTCGGGGGGCTTCAGAATCCGGTTCGGATATGCTGACCGGCGGCTACCGGCTTGAAGGCAGAATCCTTCTTTGCGGCCGCTGCTGGAGGAAGGCCGCCACAATAGCGAAGCCCGGCCGGCGGGAAGGCTCACAGGCCCCGCAATATCTCCGGCAGATCGCGGGCGCCATGCAGGATGCGAACAATCGCCGGCGGGCGCCGCCCGGCATCGTAGACGATGACATATGGGAAGCCGGTCAACTCAAACTATGATCCCGAGCCGCAAGAAAGGCACACCCGGCTGCGGGACGGCACGATGCCGCCCGTCGGCCGGCGAGGCCACGATAGCCGGCTCACAGGCGGGGGCGCGCTTCGCATGCCCCGCAACGTCACACCGCCTCGGCCGAAGCCATATAATTCATGGCCAGGTCCGTTTCCGACAGGCACCATTCTCCCCTTAACGGATTGAACACGATGCCGCCAAAGGAGCGGCGCTGAAACCCGGCATCGCCAAGGGCCATCTCAAGTTCTTCAGGCTTTATGAACTTTTTCCAATCATGAGTACCTGGAGGGACGAGCCCCAGCACGCGCTCGGCGGCCAGAATGGCGAGGCCGTAGGCTTTGGCGGTGCGGTTCAGAGTGGAAACGATGAGAAGGCCGCCCGGCTTCAAGAGGCTCCGGCAGGTCCGCAGGAAGGAGCCCAGGTCGGCGACATGCTCCACCACCTCCGAGGCTATAACCGCGTCGAATGTCTGGCCCTCGCGCGCGATATCTTCCGCCGTGGTGGTGCGGTAGGCGATGGACAGCCCCGCGGTCTTCGCATGCGCCCTGGCGACCCCCGTGGATTCCTCGACAGGGTCGATGCCGGTCACGCTGGCGCCAAGCCTCGTCATCGGCTCGGAAAGAATTCCGCCGCCGCAGCCGATGTCGATCGCGGAGAGCCCTTCGAGCGGCCGGAAGGCGCCTGCCCGCTCCCCACGCCAGCGCTTAACCTCTTCAACTATAAAGGCAAGCCGCGCCGGGTTGATGGCATGCAGCGCGCGCAACCTGCCGCGCTCGTCCCACCACTCGCCGGCCACGCGTTCGAAACGCCGCAATTCTTCTTCGTCCAGAGAGGGATTTCGCCGTGTTTCCGCCTCATTCTCCATCGATGGCCTTCCTGTTTTCGCGGTGACGCCAAGGCTGCTGGTGTGGCTTATGTCTCGCAATTGCCGTGCGAGCCCGCGGCAATGGCGGCGGCAATCCGGAGACGGGACACTCGCGGCTTCTTAACTCCACTCTTGCCAGCATAGCTACGACAAATGCTCCTTGTGATGAAGTTTGGCGGTACGTCCGTCGCCGATATCGAACGCATCCGCAATTCCGCGCAGCATGTGAAGCGCGAAGTGGATGCGGGCAACCGGGTGGCCGTGGCCGTCTCCGCGATGGCGGGGCATACCAACCAGCTCGTCTCCTGGACGCGCGAGGCATTCCCGGAATACGACCCGCGCGAGTACGACGCGGTGGTCTCCTCCGGCGAGCAGATCACGGCCGGCCTCATGGCGATTATCCTGCAATCCATGGGCATCCCGGCCCGCTCCTGGCAGGGCTGGCAAATTCCGCTCGTCACCGACGCCAGCCATGGCGTGGCGCGCATCGACCGCATCGACGGTCAGGCGATGCTCGAGAGCGTGAACGGGGGCGAGGTTGCCGTTGTCGCGGGCTTCCAAGGCGTGAGCCCCGGCAACCGCATCACCACGCTGGGCCGCGGCGGCTCCGACACGACCGCGGTTGCGCTCGCGGCAGCCCTCAACGCGGACCGCTGCGATATTTACACAGATGTCGATGGAGTTTACACAACGGATCCGCGGATCGTTCCGGGCGCCAGGCGGCTTCCACGCATTTCCTACGAGGAGATGCTGGAGATGGCCTCGCTCGGCGCCAAGGTGCTTCAGACGCGCTCCGTGGAGCTTGCAATGGCCCGCGGCGTGCGTGTACAAGTGCGGTCTAGCTTCGATAACCCGGATGTCTGCGAACCCGCGCGAGCCGGGCTGGCGGAAAAGCGCGGAACGCTCGTTTGCGATGAGACGGACATGTTAGAGCATCACGTCGTCAGCGGTATCGCCTACGCCAAGGACGAAGCCAAGATCATGGTCCTCAAGATCGAGGACAAGCCGGGCGTGGCGGCGAGCATTTTCATGCCGCTCGCGGATGCGAATATCAACGTGGACATGATCGTGCAGAACCTTTCGGAGGACGGCCGGACAACGGATCTCACGTTCACCGTGGCAGCGGGCGAGCTACCGCGCGCGCTGCAGGTGCTGCGCGACCGCCAGGACGATATACGCTTCAGCGAGCTGCGCGGCGACACGGATGTCGTGAAGGTGTCGGTGATCGGCGTCGGCATGCGAAGCCACGCAGGCGTGGCGGCAAAAATGTTTCACGCGCTGGCGGAAAAACAAATCAACATTCAGGCCATATCTACGTCGGAAATCAAGATTAGCGTGCTCGTAAGCGCGGCCCATACGGAGGCGGCCGTTAGAACGCTGCACAGCCTTTTCGGCTTGGACCAATCTTAGACTGGCAATGAGAACAGAAGGCGCTCAAAGAAGTTAGAGTGCCCTTCCCTATAACCACAGGGATTACGGGACCGGGGAAATGCCCTGGACAGAACGCGCACCTTGGGTGTTGATCCGGCAGCTTCGGGCGATTATGGCGTCTGCGTCAGAGCCCCAGGCCAAGCTGGATAATATTGTCAAAGTCATCGCCTCGAACATGATTGCCGAGGTGAGTTCGATCTATGTCCGGCTTCCCGACGACAGCCTGGAGCTTTTCGCGACCGAGGGCTTGCGCAAGGAAGCGGTCCATGCCCTGCGCATGAAGAAAGGCGAGGGCCTTGTCGGCCTCATCGCCGATTGGGGCGAGCCGATCAACCTTTCCGACGCTCAGAAGCACGCCAACTTCTCCTATAAGCCGGAGACGGGCGAGGAGATCTACCATTCGTTCCTGGGCGTGCCGATGGTGCGCGAACGCCGGACCATCGGCGTGCTGACGGTCCAGAACAAGATCGAGCGCCGCTACACCGACGAGGAGGTCGAGGCGCTCGAAACCACCGCGATGGTGCTCGCGGAGATGATCGCCTCGGGCAACTTCGCGGGAGCGTCGGTGCCTTCGGACCGGCGGGAAGCCTCGGTGACGCTCACGGGAATTCCGCTGAACGATGGGCTGGCGCTCGGGCATATCGCGCTCCACGAGCCGCGCCCCCAGGTTCTTAAATTCTTCGCCGACAACATTCCGGCCGAACTCAAGCGCCTGGACGAAGCCCTCCTGCGGCTCAGGGAAGACATCAACCGCCTGCTCGTGAACGACCAGATGTCGGGCGACGAGCACAAGGAGATTATCGAGACGGTGCAGATGCTCGCCCACGATCGCGGCTGGGCGCGGCGCATGCGCGAGGCCGTCTCGGCTGGGTTGACGGCGGAAGCCGCGGTCGAGCGCGTGCAGCAGAACCAGCGCACGCAGCTTATGAAGAACGCCGACAGCTTCTGGCGCGAGCGCAGCCACGATCTGGACGACCTCGCCAACCGGATGCTGCGCATCCTGCACGGCCACGACCACACCTCCGCCCTGAACCGGCTGCCGAACGACGCGATCCTGGTCGCGCGCAACATGGGCGCCGCGGAGCTGCTCGGCCACGACCCGAAGAAGCTGCGCGGCCTCGTCATCGAGGAGGGCGGGGCCACCGCGCACGTCGCCATCGTGGCGCGCTCTTTCAATCTGCCGGTGCTTTGCCAGGTGGCGGATGCCACAACGGCGGGCGATCACGGCAACCCGGCGATCCTGGACACTGGCACCGGCCAGCTACACATCCGGCCGTCGCTGGAGCTGATCCGCGCCTATGCCGACAAGGCCCGCTTCCGCGCGCGGCGGCAGGCCCGCTTCTCCAGGCTCAAGAACGTGCCGCCGGTCACAAAGGACGGCGAGCGCATCTCGCTCAACATGAATGCCGGCCTGCTCGTGGACCTTCCGCATCTCTATCAGAGCGGCGCGGACGGCATCGGGCTCTACCGCACCGAGCTGCAATTCATGGTCGCGTCCAGATTCCCGCCGATGACCGAGCAGCAGGCCGCTTATTCGCGCGTGCTGGACGAAGCGCAGGGCCGCCGCGTGGTGTTCCGCTCGCTCGATATCGGCGGCGACAAGGTTCTGCCCTATCTCAAGAAGGTCAAAGAGGAAAACCCGGCGCTCGGCTGGCGCGCCATCCGCATGTCGCTCGACCGGCCGGGGCTTTTCCGCACGCAGACCCGCGCTCTGCTTCGCGCGGCGGCGGGGCGCGAACTTTCGCTCATGCTGCCGTTCATCGCGGATGTGTCCGAATTCCTGGCCGCGAAGGAGTTGATCGCCAAGGAGATCGCGCAGGCCGAACGCTTCGGCCATCAACTGCCGGCCAAGATCCGCATTGGCGTCATGGTCGAGGTCCCCTCGATCGTGTACCAGCTCGATTCGCTTCTGCCGCTGGCCGACTTCATCTCGGTGGGCAGTAACGACCTGTTCCAGTTCTTCTTCGCCGCCGACCGGGAGAACGACCGGGTGGCACGCCGCTTCGATCCGCTGTGCCCGCCCGCCTTGCGCCTTCTCAAGGAGATCGCGGACAAGGCCAAGGCGCACAAGGTCGATTTTTCGCTGTGCGGCGAGATGGCCGGGCGCCCCATCGAGGCGATGGCCTTGATCGCGCTTGGCTTCCGCTCGATCTCCATGGCGCCGGCCTCCATCGGCCCGGTGAAGGCCATGGTGCTCTCGGCCAATGCGCAAAAACTGAACAAGACGGTGCTGGAGCTTGTGAACAGCAATTGCCGCAACATCCGCCGCGAGCTTTGCGACTACGCCCAGCGAGAAAACATCGACATCTAAGTGCGCGGCCGGCCACGCGGCTTCAGGGAGGCGATGGTTTGGAATGGCTAGGCTGAGCCTGTTGCTTCTGGCGGTTCTGACCGCCGGGGTGCTGATCCTGGCCGCGCCGCGGCTTTACCGGCATTTCGAACTCGCCGCCACGGGCTATCCGGTGAAGGGTGTGGATGTGTCGCATTACCAGGGCGATATCGACTGGAAGGCTCTGCGCGCTGGCGGCATCGGCTTCGCTTACATAAAGGCAACCGAGGGCGCCCATTTCCGCGATCCGTACTTTGCCGGAAATTGGCAACGCTCGGGCGAAGCGGGAATTCCACGCGGCGCCTATCATTTCTTCTCGCTTTGCAAGCCGGGAGCGGAGCAGGCCGCCAACTTCATCGCCGCGGTTCCCGTCGAGGCCGCAAGCCTGCCGCACGCATTGGACGCCGAGCAGATGGAGGCTTGCTCCAACGCCCAGCCGGCCGCCGATCCGGTGGCGGAAATCCTGGCGTTTCTCGACGCCACGGAGAAGCGCTTCGGCCGCAGGCCAATGATCTATACGACCCGCGAATTTTATGGCGCCCGCTTGAGCGATGCTCAACGCGCGGGCCGCCTTGAAAAGGAACGCTTCTGGTTTCGCAGTTTGCACTGGCCGCCCCGGCTGGGAAGCAAACCGTGGACCTTGTGGCAATACCATAACCGGGGCCATAGGCCGGGCGTCGATGGCCCTGTGGACCTGAACGCATTCAACGGTTCGGCTGCGGAGTTCGAAAACTTCGTCGCACGTTAGAAACTCGTATTCAAGCCGGAGGATGCTCGCCGGTTAAAGCCGGCACCATGAATTATTCGTCCATTGTGTTTCAGGGAACGCCGGCCGTGTACTCTTTGTTTACCAGCAGCCCTGCTTATGATAGGCATGGTGTCCGCTTTTTTTGACAGGGTGCTGTCCTATATTTGGGCCGAATAGCACCGGAAACGCGATCCGCTAAAGTGCCACCGAAAAAACCGCACATCGCCGAGCTTGAGGCTCGGCTCGGCTATACGTTCACGGACAGGGGCCTCTTGACCGAGGCTTTGACCCACGCCAGCGCGCGCGCAAGCCACGGCGGACGCGACAATGAGAGGCTGGAATTCCTGGGCGACCGGGTGCTTGGCCTTTCCATTGCCGCGATGCTCTACGAGCAGTTTCCCGAGGCCCGCGAGGTCGAGTTCGCCAGGCATTATAACGCGCTCGTCTGCAAGGGCTGCTGTGCCGGGGTGGCGAACGGGCTTGAGCTTGGACAGCACCTCAACATGGCGCCGAGCGAGGCGCGCACAGGTGGACGCAAGAAGGACGTGATCCTGGCCGATGCCTGCGAGGCACTTCTCGGTGCTGTCCATGTGGATAGCGGTTTCGCCGCGGCGGAAGCCGTGGTACGCAAGCTTTGGCGGCCGCTGCTGGTCACGGAGGCGACTCCCGCGCCCGACGCCAAGACGGCGCTTCAGGAATATGCCCAAAGCCAGCGGCGCGGGCTGCCTGAGTACCGGGAGACCGGCCGCAGCGGCGCCGACCACGCGCCAAGCTTTACGGTGCAGGTGACGGTCAGCGGGCTGAAGCCCGCGATCGGCGAGGGATCGTCGCTCAAGAAGGCGCAGCAGGCGGCGGCGGAAGCGTTGCTCGTCCGCGAAGGGGTTTGGACGAAGGAGAGCGAGCTTGCCTGATAAGGCGGAATCGGAAACGGGGATGCGCTGCGGTTTTGCCGCTGTCAT
>PMBZ01000111.1:1784-18658 GCA_003153975.1 Hyphomicrobiales bacterium | reverse complement strand
CTGGACCGGGCCATGGTGGAGACGGCCTGGACGGAGGCGCGCGAGGCCGATGTCGTGGTGCTGGTCGCCGACGCCGCGCGCGGCTTCGACGATGTCGCGGACCCCGTTGTGGAGCGGGCGCGCGAGCTTTCGATTCCGCTCATTCTGGCGCTCAACAAGATCGACAAGATCAAGAAGGATAAGCTTCTGGCGCTCGCTGCGGAGGCTTCGGAGCGCCTGAAGCTCGCAGAGCTGTTCATGATCTCCGCGCTGTCGGGCGATGGCGTGGCCGAGCTGAGATCCGCTCTCGCCCGCCGCATGCCGGCCGGCCCCTGGCTCTTCCCCGAGGATCAGATCGCCGACGCGCCCATGCGGCAATGGGCGGCGGAAATTACGCGCGAGAAGATGTTTACGCGCCTGCACGAGGAAATCCCGTACTCCTCCACGGTCGAGACGACATCGTGGAAGGAACTGCGCGACGGCTCGGTCCGCATCGATCAGACGATTTTCGTCGAGCGCGAGAGCCAGCGCAAGATCGTGCTGGGAGCCAAGGGCCAGGCGATCAAGCATATCTCGATGGAAGCGCGCAAGGAGATCGCGGAGGGCGTCGAGGCGCCCGTGCACCTGTTCCTGTTCGTGAAGGTGCGCGAGAACTGGGCCGACGATCCGGAGCGCTATCGCGAGATGGGCCTCGAATTCCCCAAGGCGTGATGGTGCCTCGGCAGGCGGAGGCTTAGGGCTCGTTCGGAAATAACTGCACCGCCTGGCTTGTTCTCTTGCCCGCCTGCTGCGCTGCAAAGAAGGTTACATATCTTGGATATGCGCCCTTTTTCGCACCTTGCAGCCGGCCAAGATTCCGGCGCCATCCGGTTCACTTATTTCCGGACGAGCCCTTACGGTCCGGCTGGGCTGCCGGTCAGAAGCGCCATGCCACTCGGTGGAGGCCTTGCTTATGTTTTTCAAACCAGTGTTCAAGTTGGGGCTGTTCCATAATGGGCGCACCGGCCGCGAGGATAAACTTGGGGGACTGCCCTTCGGATTGCCTCCGGATCGCTGGCCCGCCTGTGCGGTTTGCGGCCGTCCGCAGAACTACATCGGGCAGTTTCATAGCTCGGACATAGCCGATCTCGGCCGGCAAGGCCGCGTGCTTTTCCTATTCCAATGCCCCGATGGGCCGATGTGCGAAAGCTGGGATCGCTACTCCGGTGCCAATGCCGCGGTGATCGTGGACGAAGCGGATACCGCGCACTGGCCTACGGCCGCCCCCACTGGGGTGGAGATAGAGCCAGAAGGCATCGTTACCGGATGGGAGGTTACCGAGCCCGCGTTTTGCATATCTTACGCCGGGCCGGGACCCTCCTACGGTGCCAATCATGAAGGGGACAACGATCCGGAGGGCCGCTTTCTCATACAACTCGTTGGACAGCTGGATTTTAAGGCCCCGGCGCCTGACCCGGCGCAAACCGGCGCCGAGCATCTGCATTACTCGGGCGGACAATACGGTATGGACAATCTGCGGTTCGAGAAGCCGCCTCGCGAGCGGCGGCATTATGGAGATTGGTCTCGCGGCCAATCGGATTTACCCGGCCGGCCCTCGCAAGTCGTCGTTTTGGAAAATGGAGACTGGTGCGTCGAATGCGCGAATTTTGGAGGCGGCACCGCTTACGTTTTTATGGACGATGCCACCGGCCAGGCATTCTACTTCAGCGAACGCTGAGAAGCGGATCGCCCCTGCGGCTTGTGAAAGTGCGCCGCCGGATGCTCATTGCAACGTCGAAACTTCCGGCGGGGCGTACAAGCTTGGCGGCGGCCGGAAGGCGTTCCGGCTGCCGCCAGCTCTCAACTTCGGCGGCTAGCGCTCAAGGCCCATCTGGATATAGCCCGTCGGGCAGACATCCTTGCAGATGTGGCAGCCGACGCACTTTGCGTAGTCGGTCGTCACGTAGCGGCCCATCGTGGCATCCTTCTTCTTGACCTTGTGGACCGCCGCCTGCGGGCAATAGATGATGCAGTTATTGCACTCGAAGCACATGCCGCAGCTCATGCAGCGATCCGCCTCGGCGCGCGCCTGCTTTTCGTCCAGCGTCACGAGGCGCGTGTCGAAATTGCCCAGGACGTTGCCGGCGTCGATGGTCCTCTGGGACCGGATGTGGCGGGGCGTATTCTGGAAATGCGCCAGGAACAGCTCATCCGATGGAACGATCTGGGAGCGCGAGCGATCCTCGTAATTGTGTACCGCGTAGGAAGCGCGGTCCGTGCCGCCTGCCTGAACGTGGTTGTACTCGGAAGGCTGCAGCCCGGCTTCGGTGAGCTTCGCCAGCAGGTCGAAGTGATGCACGTTCACTTTGGGCTGGTTGGTCAGCTCTTCCTTCCGGATATAGCGGTCGATGCTCTCGGCCGCCTTCCAGCCATGGCCGATTGCGGTCGTGAGCAGATGCGGCTTGATCGCGTCGCCACCGACGAACACGCCGGGGCGCTTGGGCGAGCGGTAGAAAGCGTCGGCTGCGGCAGTGCCCTTGCCGCTGTTGGCGAACTCAAGGCCGGCAAAATCGACGCCCTGGCCGATGGCGGAAACGATCAGATCGCATTCGATGTCGCGCTCCGTGCCCGGCTTCAGCACCATCTTGCCGGTGGACCAGTCCACCTCGGCAACGCGCAACGCCTTGGCGCGGTTCGGCCCGTCGAGCACGACACCGACAGGCAGGAGCGAGGGCATGATATCCACGCCTTCCTGCTGGACGTACTCAAGCTCTTCCTTCGTCGCGGGCATCTTCTCCACGGGACGCCGGTAGACGATGGTCACGTTCGCGCCCTGCCGCTTGGCGCTGATCGCCACGTCGTGGGTGGTCTGGCCCAGCACGACGGATTCCGGCCGGTCCTTCTCGTGGATCTCGGTGATGTGCCCAAGCCTGCGGGCAACCGCCGCCACGTCCATGGCGGTGTCGCCGCCGCCGATGACGAGCACGCGGCCGGCGCCAACGTGAAGGCGGCCCTCGTTGAACGCTTCCAGGAATGCGATGCCGGTGATGCAGTTGTGCGCTTCGGCGGCGCCCGGCACCTCCAGCGGCTGGCCGGACTGTGCGCCAAGCCCCAGGAACACGGCGTCGTATTCCTTCTCAAGCTGCTCTATCGTGATGTCCTTGCCGACCTTGACGCCGGTGCGCACTTCGACGCCCATGTCGAGGATGCGCTTGATTTCGCCGTCGAGCACATCGCGCGGCGTGCGGTAGCCGGGAATGCCGTAGCGCAGCATGCCGCCAAGTTCGGCGCGCGCCTCGAAGACGGTACAGGCATGGCCTTTGCGGCGCAGGTGATAGGCGCACGCGAGGCTGGCGACGCCGCTGCCGACGAGGGCCACGCGCTTGCCGGTCGGAGCACCCGCCGCCGGCAGTTTCAGGCCGTGCTCAAGGGCGTAATCGCCGATGAAGTGTTCGATGGAGTTGATGCCGACGTGGTCTTCCACCTGGTTGCGATTGCAGCCATCCTCGCAAGGGGCTGGGCAAACGCGGCCCATGATGGCGGGGAAGGGATTCGATTCGACGGCGCGGTAGAACGCATATTCCTGCCAGGGCATGCCAACCGGCGGCTTTTCGATGCCGCGCACGATATTGAGCCAGCCGCGCACGTCGTGGCCGGACGGGCAGGAGCCTTGACAGGGCGGCGTGCGGTGCACGTAGGTCGGGCACTTATAGGATTTGTCGGCCTGAAATATCTTGTCGCGCAATTCCGGCGTTTTGTTATCGCCGTCCTTGAAGCGGCGGAATGTCATAGATGCTTCAGGCATGTCCACTTCCCTCCCATTTCGTTTCCGTCGCCACCGTTGCTTGGGGCAGCGTCAATTTCTTTTGGCGCCTGTTGTTGCGAGACATCGATAGCGAGTCCGGCATTGAGAAGGCACACGCTCACCCGGACAGGCGGAAAAGCCGCAAGTAAATGCGGCAGTACCTCACGGGTGCGCTAGCGAAGCATAATAGGCGTTCACGGGGCCGCGAGGCAAGGCAAATCCATTCTAAAATTCACATATGTCGATCCAAGAAATGCCATTGATTCTATTGATGTTTTTGGAGCGGTGTGACAAAAGGCGTCACCGCGAGGCATGCTGGACGTTGCATGGCGATGTGTGGAATCAACCATGGCGGGAGCGCGCGGGCTATCCGCAAGAAGCGGATTTGCGGCATGATGACACACCAGATTTCTCTTGCGCAAGCCAGGCGATACCAAGATTCGTTCCGATTCGGGGCGGTGCTTTCGCGGTGCGTCTGGCGGGGTGCGATCCTGCTCATCTCCCGCGCCATGGGCACCCGCGCACTCGAAGAGGAGGTGCGCTCCGTCTCGGGAAGCAGGCGAGGGATAGCGGCTGGAACGTGCCGGGCAGGCGAGGCGCGGGGCTGGGTTAACGGAAGGGTAAAAAAAGATAAATGGCGGACGTGAAAAGCTGCGGCTACACTCCAGCTCACGAAAAATAACGTGCGTGACCATCACGCGCAAAACACAAATACGGGAAACGCCATACAGAATATAAGACGCCCTGCCGAACGCGGGCGCTTGTCCTTCTGCATTGCAAGCTTTGACGGTGACTCGCGACTATGAAGCTGAGCTACTACCCCGGCTGCACGATGAAGAACCATGCCGCGAATTTCGAGGAGTCGCTGCTCTACTCGATGAAGCATCTCGGCGTGGACGTGCAGGAGACAGACCGCTGGAACTGCTGCGGCACCGTCTACTCGCTGGCGCAGGATAACGCGATGCGCCAGCTCGCACCCATCCGCAATCTGATTCGCGTGAAGGAGGCCGATTCCTCCCGCGTCATGACGGCGTGCTCGATGTGCTACAACACGCTGAAGCGGGCCAACGAGCGGGTGAAGGCCGATCCCGCGATGCTTGAGCGCATGAACAATTTCATGACCGACGAGCCGGTCAAGTACGACGCTAGTGTCGAGGTGCTGCATACGCTTGAGGTGCTGCGCGAGCTGAAGTCCAACAACGTCGCTATTTCCGCCAAGGTGGTCAAGCCGCTGAAAGGCCTGCGCGTCGCCTGCTACTACGGCTGCCTCCTGGTGCGGCCGCGCACGATCGCCTTCGACAACGTGGAAGACCCGGTTCTTCTCGACGAGCTTATTACCGCGCTGGGCGGCGAGCCGGTCGACTTCTCGCACAAGACCGAGTGCTGCGGCGCCTATCAGACGGTGGACAAGCCCGAGATCATAGCCAGCCGCACCTATCAGATCATCAACGATGCGCGCGAGCAGGGCGCGGATGTGGTCGTCGTGAGCTGCCCGCTATGCGCCTTCAACCTGGATCAGCGCCAGCACATCACGCAGCATAAGTATGCGGGCTTCGAGGGCATTCCCGTCATGTATTTCACGCAGCTCATGGCCATCGCCTTCGGCTGCTCCGAGCCCGTGCTGAAACTTGACCTGCACTACAACTCTCCACGGGCACTGCTCGTGGAGAAGGGCTTGCTGTAAGAGGAACGCGATGTCTTTCGGTAATCTCAAGAAGGCTTACGGCAACGTCCATATAAACAAGAACTGGTGCAAGGGGTGCGGCTTCTGCGTCCAGTATTGCCCCACCAATGCGCTGGAAATGTCGAAGGGCTACAACGCCAAGGGCTATCACCCGCCGCTGGTGAAGGATGCCGAGGATTGCCGGGACTGTAAGTTCTGCGAGATGGTTTGCCCGGAATTTGCGATATTCGTGACGTCTAAGAAAGATGAGGGCTAGGGAGTGGCTGAATTTCCAAAGATAGTTTCGGCAGATCCGAAAGGCGTGCTGACAGGCCGCCATTTCATGGACGGGGACCACGCCCTCGCTGAAGGGGCACTTGCCGCCGGCTGCCGCTTCTTCGCCGGTTATCCGATTACGCCGTCCACTGAAACAGCCGAGCGTTTCGCCGAGCGCTGCCCCGAGGTTGGCGGCCTGTTCATCCAGATGGAAGACGAAATCGCCTCTATCACCGCCAATGTCGGCGCGGTGTGGGGCGGGAAGAAGGTGATGACCGTCACTTCCGGCCCCGGCTTCTCGCTGATGATGGAGACGTTTGGCCTAGCCGCCATGATGGAAGTGCCGATGGTGATCGCCGACGTACAGCGCGGCGGTCCGTCCACTGGCTTGCCGACGCTCACCGCGCAGCAGGACATGATGCAGGTGCGCTGGGGTTCGCACGGCGACTACCGCATCATCGCGCTGGTTCCGGATTCTCCGCAGGAATGCTTCGATCTCGCGGTCGAGGCCTTCAACCTCTCCGAAATCTACCGCGTTCCGGTCTTCATCATGACCGACGAAACGGTCGGCCACATGCACGAAAAGGTCGTCATTCCGCCCGCGGAAGAGATCAAGGTCGTCGAACGCAATTGGTACACTGGCCCGAAGGAAGAGTACCGGCCCTACAAGTTCGACGGCAAGCACGGCGCGCCGATGGTCAAGGCGGGGGACGGCTACCGCTTCCATTCCACCGGCCTGACCCACGACGAGCGCGGCTATCCCGCGCTGACGGCCGAGGATAACAAGAAGCTTCTCACTCACCTGATCCAGAAAATCGACAACAACGCGGATAAGATCATCCGCGTCGAGGAGAGCGGTCTGGAGGATGCGGACATCGTGGTGGTCTCGTACGGCATCACCTCACGCATCGCCATCCGCGCCGTGCAGGTAGCGCGTGAGCAGGGTCTCAAGGTGGGCTTCCTGAGGCTGATTACCGTCTGGCCGTTCTGCGAGAACAAAATCCGGGAGCTGGCTGGCAGGGTCAAGGCAATCGTAGTCCCCGAACTTAACTATGGGCAGATCGTCCTTGAGGTCGAGCGCGCTGCCGCCGGCAAGTGCAAGGTCATCAGCGTCAATTCCTGCGGCGGCGCCGTGCACGATCCCGAGGAAATCCTTACCGCCATCATGGAAGGTGCGAAATGAGCGAGCTGTCCCCGACTCCCGAATATTCGCTCGACGATAACGCTTTCCGCGAGCAGAACCCGATGGCGGAGTTCCTGCGCATGGAACGCATGCCGCACATCTGGTGTCCCGGTTGCGGCATCGGCACGGTGGTGACGTCCTTCGCCGAGGCCATCAAGGCCGGCGGCTACGATATGGACAAGATCGCCGTGGTTTCGGGCATTGGCTGCACGGGCCGCGTTGCCGGCTATGTGAAGTTCGACTCGTTCCACACCACGCACGGCCGCGCCATTCCGTTCGCCACTGGCTTGAAGCTCGCCAATCCCGAACTCAAGGTGGTGGTTATCAGCGGCGACGGCGACCTCACCAGCATCGGCGGCAACCACCTCATTCATGCCGCCCGCCGCAACATGGACATGACCGTCATCTGCGTGAACAACTTCACCTATGGCATGACCGGCGGGCAGGTGACGCCGACGACCCCCACTTCGGCCAACGCCTCGACCACGCCTTACGGCAATACGGAACCGGCATTCAGCCTGCCGTTCCTGGTGGACGCGGCCGGCGCCACCTATGTCGCCCGCTGGACCTCGCTGCATGCCCGTAACATCACGAAGTCCATCGGCGAGGCCATGAAACACCGGGGCTTCTCGTTCATCGAGGTGATTTCGCCCTGCACCACGCTCTATCAGCGCCGCAACCGCCTTGGCGACGGCGTCAGCGCCATGGAATACTATCGCGAGGACGGCGAAATCCAGCACGGCGCCGACACGCGCACGGTGGACATCGGCTATCAGGGCAAGATCGCCATGGGCAAGTTCGTGGACCGCCCGAGAGACACGTATCTCGATGCCGTCGTCAAGCACTTAACCAGTGTGATCGGCGATGACTACGAACTCTACGGCAAGACCCCGATGGAGAAGAAGGCCGAGGAAGAGGCGCGCAAGAGCGCCGCTGGCAAGGGCGAGTCCGCCGATATCTGCGAGGATGGCTGCTGATGTGGGAGATTAAATTTTCCGGCTTTGGCGGACAGGGCATCGTCCGCTGCGCGCTGATTACGGGCAAAGCCGTGGCGCTTTACGACGATAAGTACGCCACCATGACGCAGAGCTTCGGCCCCGAGGCCCGCGGCGGCGCCTGCCAGTCGCAGCTCATCATCTCCGGCAGCCGCGTGCTCTACCCGTATTGCACTTCGGCGGGCGTGCTGGTGGCGCTGTCGCAGGAGGCTTACGACACGTACGAACCAGGCCTCGCCGACGGCGGCATCCTCATCATCGAGGAAGAGCTGGTGAAGCCGAAGGCCAATTCGTCGCGGGTCAAATTGTACCCGATCGGCGCGACGCGCATCGCCGAGGCGGTGGGCAACCGTCTCTTCGCAAACCTCGTCGTGCTTGGCTTTTTCTCCGCCATTACTGGGGCGGCATCGGCGGACGCGATGAAAAAGGCGCTGCCCGGTTTGGTGCCCGACCGCTTCCTGAAAGCCAATTTGCAGGCGTTCGACAAGGGCTTCGAGCACGGACTTGCGACCGCTTCTCAAACGAATGGAGCGGCCCAGTGACAAGCCGTTCGGGGGTTTTCGTCTGTCATTGCGGGCATAACATCGCGGCAACCGTGGATGTGAAGCGCCTCGCCGATGAAATGGGCAAGGACGATGGCGTCGTCTTTTCCAAGGACTACGTCTACATGTGCTCCGATCCGGGGCAGAAGGCGATCATCGAGGCGGTGAAGGAGCACAAGCTCGACAGCGTCGTCGTGTCCTGCTGCACGCCGAGCCTGCACGAGAATACCTTCCGCGAGGCTTCCCAAGCTGGCGGCGTGAACCAGTTTCAATGCGAGATCGCCAACATTCGCGAGCAGTGCGCGTGGGTGCACAAGGACAGGGACGAGGCGACAGCCAAGGCGCTCAAGATAACGCGCTCGGCGGTGCGGCGGGTGCGCAAGAACGAGCCGCTGACGCCCATCGGCGTGCCCGTGACCAGGCGTGCGGTGGTCATCGGCGGCGGAATCGCCGGCATTCAGACCTCGCTCGATCTCGCCAATGCTGGCATCGAAGTCGTGCTGGTGGAGAAGCAGGCGACCATCGGCGGACATATGCTGCAACTGTCGGAGACATTTCCGACGCTCGACTGCGCCCAGTGCATCCTGTCGCCAAAAATGGTGGAGGTGTCCAAGCACCCCAAGATCACGTTGATGGTTCAGTCCGAGGTGAAGTCGATCTCCGGCTTCGTCGGCAACTTCAAGGTGAAGGTGCACCGGAAGGCGCAGTATGTCGATCCGGAACTGTGCAAGCTTTGCGACGACTGCACGCCTGTCTGCCCGACCGTCACGTCCAACGAATACGACGCCGGCCTGACCGGGCGGCGGGCCATCCATATTCCCTTCGCGCAGGCCATCCCGGCCAGCTTCTACCTCGACGAGTCCGCCTGTCTGGGCCTCAATCCCGTCGTGTGCGGCAAGTGCATGGATGCATGCACCTACGGCGCGATCGACTACGATAGGAAGGCGGAGGATATCGAGATCGAGGCGGGCGCGGTGGTCGTAGCCACGGGCTTCGATCTCTACGACGTCGGCAACATGGCCGAGTATGGGCGCGGACGTTATCCGGACGTGCTCGACGGCATTCAGTTCGAGCGCCTGTGCTCGGCGTCCGGCCCGACCGGCGGGCATGTGCTCAGGCCGTCCGACCACAAGGAGCCGAAAAACGTCGTCTTCATCCAGTGTTCCGGCTCGCGCGATCCGGAGCAGCATTGCACGTACTGCTCGAAAATCTGCTGCATGTACACGGCCAAGCACGCAAGCCTTTACAAGCATCACGTTCCGGACGGCAACGCTTACGTTTTTTATATCGATATCCGCTCCGGCGGTAAGGGTTACGAGGAATTCGTGCAGCGGGCCATGGAGCGCGATGGCGTCGTCTATTTGCGCGGTCGCGTCTCCAAGGTCTACCAGTCCAAAGGCAAGCTCAGGGTTCAGGGCGTCGATACGCTCTCGGGCAAGAACGTCGAAATCGACGCCGACATGGTGGTGCTGGCCCAGGCCATGGTGCCCTCCAAGGGTACGGCCGATATCGCCAAGACCTTGAAGATCGGCCGCGACAAGGACGGCTTCCTCGCCGAGGCGCATCCCAAGCTACGCCCGGTGGAAAGCGTTACCGGCGGCATATTCCTGACCGGCGCCGCACAGGCGCCAAAGGACATCCCGGAAACGGTGTGCCAGGCGAGTGCCGCGGCGTCCAAGGTCATCCAGCTGCTCTCCAAGCCCTCTCTGGAGCACAGCCCCGTGGTGGCCAAGGTGCGCGAATCCCATTGCACGGGCTGCGAAATGTGCGTCGACGCCTGCCCGTACGAGGCCATCGCCCTCGTTAACGGCAAGGCTGTCGTCAACGAAGTCCTGTGCGAAGGTTGCGGCACCTGCTCGGGAACCTGCGTGCGCGCTGCCATCGATGTGAAGAACGTCACGCAATTGCAGATATTCGACATGATCAGCGCCTGCATGGGGGCATGAGCGCATGCAGGGGAGGAACAGTACGGTGGCGGAAGCAGCGGTAGAGCCAAGAAGCGATAAGACTGTCGAAGCGCAGGCGTTCGAGCCCAAGGTGGTGGCTTTCCTGTGCAAGTGGTGCTCGTCGGCGGGCAGCGATCTGGCCGGTGTGTCGCGCCTGCAATATCCGCCGAACGCAATACCGATTCAGGTGATGTGCTCGGGGTCGGTATCGCCGCTTTACATCCTGTCGGCATTCAACAAGGGCGCCGACGGCGTTCTGGTCTCGGGATGCCATCCGGGCGACTGCCACTACCTCAAGGGCAATTTNNGCGGCCGAGGGCGTCAAGTTCGCCGAAGTCGTCGGCGATTTCGTCAAGGACCTGAAGGCGCTGGGGCCGCAACGCAAGCTCAAGGCAGAACACTGATGGTGGTTATGGAAGACATCAGGGCGCGCGCCAAGGAACTGCTTGAAAGCGGGAAGGTCCGCGCAGTTCTAGGCTATCGCCGCAGCTCGGCGGGCGTGCTGGCCGAGCCGGCATTCGTGACGGCGCCGGAGGATACCGCCGCGCTGGTCCTCGACGCCACCTGCGTGGAGAACCTGGCGCTGTACCTCGTCAACGAGAAGAAGCGCCAGCGGGCCGAAAAGACGCCGGACACCCGTCCGCTCGCCATCGTCGCCAAAGGCTGCGACAGCCGCACCATAAATGTGCTGCTGCAGGAGAACTACATCAAGCGCGACGAGGTCGTGATCCTCGGCGTCTCCTGCGAGAACGGCGGCGTGATCGACACGAAGAAGCTCAACAGGGCGCTGCGCGGGAAGCCCGCCACCGCCGCATCCTTCGACGGCAATGGCAGCGTGAAGGCCGTCTTCACCGGCGGCGAGACCGCTGTGCCCGCCGCCGAGGTGCTGGCCGACCGCTGCCTCGAATGCACCCAGGCCTATCCGTCCGTCAGCGACTTCTTCTTTGGCGAGAAGGAGAGCGGGCGGACCTACAATCGGCGCTTCACCGCCGTCTCTGCCGTCGCGGACAAGGGCATGGAGGAGCGCTCGGATTTCTGGGCGGGGCATTTCGACCGCTGCATCCGCTGCTATGCCTGCCGCGCCGTCTGCCCGATGTGCTACTGCGACGAGTGCGTGGTGGACAGCACGAATTGCGTCGTCAAGGCCACCACGACCGCCGACGAAAAGGCCAATCGCATCCGCTGGATCGAGCGCTCGGTGTGCCCTTCCGAAAACGCGATGTACCATCTGGTGCGCGCGATGCACCTCGCGGGGCGTTGCACCGACTGCGGCGAGTGCGAGCGCGTCTGCCCGGTCAATATTCCGCTCCGGCTGCTCAACACCATGCTCGAACGCGAAGCGCTTGAGATGTTTGAGTACCAGCCTGGGCTCGATCCCGAACAGCCTTCGTTGATCTCGTCCTTCCGCGACGGCGATCCCAACGATTTCATCAGGTAGGCCGATGGAAGTCATACTCAAGAAAGACAGGCTCGGCGAGTGGGCCGCCAAACTCGGGGAAGGTGCGGACGTGTTCGCGCCCGCTTTCGTGGAGGATTGCTGGGCCTTCACCAAGGTCGAGCCCGGCGGCGAAGTGGCGCTCGATCACGGCAACACCGTGCGGCCGGCCAAGGGCTTCGTCTTCCCGCAGCGCGAGGTGCTCTACCGCTTCAGCCAGGATAGCGGCGGTGCTCCGCGATTGACGGAGACCTTGCCGGACGATCCGCGGGCAGTCGTCTTCGGCGTGCGGCCCTGCGACGGCCGCGCCATGGTGCGCAACGACAAGGTGTTCACCTGCGGTTTCGCCGATCCCTATTATCAGGCACGGCGCGAGCGGGTTGCCTATGTGGGGCTCGCTTGCGCGGAGCCGCCTTCACCCAACTGCTTCTGCCTGTCGGTGGGCGGTTCGCCGGATGCGGAAGACGGGCTCGACGTGTTGATGACCGAACTCGATGGCCGCTATTACGTTAAGGCGCTGACCGCGAAAGGCAAGGATATCGTGGTCGCGGCCTCCTCACTTTTCAGCGAGGCGCAGCCCGCCGACAGAAGCGAGGCGGAAAGCGTCCACGCCGCCGCGCGCAGCCATCCGCAGCGGTCCATCGCCGCCATGGACAAGGTGGCCGAGGGGCTCAAGCGCAATTTCGACTCGCCNNAGCTGCCATTGCTTCGACATCAACGACGAGATCACGAGCCGGTCGCCGCTGGCCGGAGAGCGCGTGAGGACGTGGGACAACTGCCAGTTCCCCGAATTCACGATGCACACATCCGGCCATAATCCGCGCGAGACGACGGGCGCGCGGCTCAGGCAGCGCATCTGCCACAAGCTCCTGTACTTCGTCGAGAACCACAACATCCAGCAATGCACGGGCTGCGGCCGGTGCATCACGCACTGCCCGGTGGGGATCGACATCGTCAGGATCGCAAATGTCATGGAAGAGGCCGCCGGACAATGAGCAAAAACATCTATTTGCCCAAGCTGGCACGCATCGCCGGCATCAAGGACGAGGTGCCCGGCGCACGCGGCATCAAGACCTTCTTCGTCGAGTTCCCAGACGGGGACGGCTTCGAGCACGAGTGCGGCCAATGCGCGATGATCTCGGTCTTCGGCAAAGGCGAGTCCATGATCTCCATCGCCTCGGCGCCGGCGGTCAAGGAGTACAAGCAGTTCTCCATCATGCGCACGGGCCGCGTTACCACGGCTATCCACGACATGAAGCCTGGCGACATCGTCGGCGTGCGGGGGCCGTACGGTAACAAGTTCCCTCTGGAGAACTGGAAGGGGCGCAACCTCGTGTTCATCGGCGGCGGCGTTGGGCTCGCGCCGATCTGGCCCGTGATCCAGACCGCGGTGGCGAACCGCGCCGATTTCGGCAAGATCTCCGTGTTCTACGGCGCGCGAACCTCGCGCGATATCATGTACGCGGAGGCGCTCGAAGCTCTGCGCGGCGCGGCGGACGTTCATCTGTCGATCGACGCGCCCGAGGAAGGCTGGCAAGGTTTTTGCGGCTTCGTTCCCGCAAATCTCTTAGATAAGCCGCAATCGCCGGACAATGCTGTCGCGGTAACGTGCGGTCCCCCAATCATGATCAAGTTCGTCATCAAGAACCTCATTGGAATGGGGTTCGCCGATGAGCAGATCTATACGACGATAGAGAACAAAATGAAGTGCGGCGTAGGCAAATGCGGGCGCTGCAACGCCGGCAAGGACTACGTTTGCGTGAATGGACCTGTGTACTCCTGGGCGCAGCTCAAGGATATGCCACAAGAATACTAATGGTTGCGCCTGCTTAGCAGGGAGGAAGCGGCATGAACATTACTGGTATGCTCTATGGAGCGAAGCTTCTGAAGCTGGTTGAGTTTCCGACGCCCAAGGTGCTGGGGCCGGAAGCCTGCGAGCACAGCATCAAGGAACTGATCGCCAAGTGCGGCGAGGTTTTCGTCAAGCCCGTCTTCCGCGGCGGCGTCGGTAAGAAGGGCAAGGCGGGCCTCGTTGGCCGCGCCAAGGACCTTAAGACCGCGCTGAAGGAGAAGGAGCGGCTTTACTTCGCCGAGCACCGGCATGGCAACACCGTGGCCAAGGCTGAAGGCGTTACCTTCGAAGGCGCGGTTCCGGCCGATCACGAGGTTTATGTCTCCATCGCGGACTCGACCCGCTTCCGCGCGCCAACGCTGACGATCACCCATCGCGGCGGCATGGATATCGAGGAACTGCCGAAGGACCAGATCGCCGAGATCCCCTTCGATCCGTTCACCGGCCTCAAGTCGTTCATCATCACCAACGCGCTGGGCGACCTCAAGGCGCCGAAGGAGATCATCTCTCCGCTTGCGCAGAACCTGCCCAAGCTGTGGGATCTCTTCCATCACTACGGCATGACGGCGCTGGAGCTGAACCCGATCCGCATGACGCCCACCGACCGGGGCGGGCTGATGCCGGTGGCCTGCGACTTCAAATGCGGCTTCGACCGCGACGATCCGCGCATGAAGCGGCTCAACCTGCCCAACGATCTGTTCGCGCTGGACTATTCGGACTTCGAGCAGGAGATCAACCAGCTTCGCACCTATCAGGGCCAGTCGGACGTTTCCGTCATCAACCCGAACGGCACGATCCTCGCCCCCACCTTCGGCGGCGGCGCCAACTCGCTGGTGACGGAGTTCCTGGGCGACGACGCCATCATCTCCTCGGACTTCGGCGGCAACCCGCCCTACGAGAAGATGCGGCAGGTCATGCGCATCTGCCTCAAGCACTGGCTCAAACAGTCGAACGTGCTGTTCATCATCGGTGGCAAGGCCAACAATACGGACATCTTCGTCACGTTCCGGGCGATGGCCGACGCGCTGCGCGAATATTTCAGCCAGCACGGGCCGACGCCGGTCTACGTGGTCATCGGACGCGGCGGACCCAACCTTTCGCGCGGCCTCCTTACCTTCAAGGACGCCTGCGAGTCGCTAGGCCTGCCCTACCGCATTTTCGGCTTCGATTCGGCCATGACCGACGTGGTGTACTACGCGCAGGCAGCCGACCGCTGGATGAAAAGCGGCGGGCGCGAGACGCTGGCCCGGAAACTCGGTATCGCGGGATGATCCGTGCACGCAGCAATGCGTGCCACGGGCGGGTTCATTCATTAAGGCAAGATATCAGCGCCGTGCGGACACGGCTTGGGGGTTGCGATGAGCAATCAGGATAACGGAAAGTTCAAGTATTTCGTCGGGATCAATTCGCTGGCGGAACTCGCCACCTGCAAGGACAGGGTCTGCGTATTGAATATTCTCGGCAACGAGTCGCGCTCCGTTTCGCCGGTCAGCCATTCGTATTCGGGCGGCAACATCGTGTTCGGCACGTCGCCCGGACGCAAGGGCGAGGTACTGGAGACGCCGTCCGGCCCGATCCCCGTCTATAACAACGTGCGCGAAGGCCTCGACGCCGGCCACAAGTTCAATGTCGGCGTGGTCCACCTGCCGCCGGCAGCGGTGCGCGATGGCGTCTACGAGCTGATCCGCGTCAACCGGGACATCGAGAAGATCATCATCCTGACCGAGAAGGTGTCCGTCCACGACGCCCGCGAGATCCGGGCTCTGGCGCAGCAGCGCTCCGTGGATATGTTCGGGCCGAACTGCCTCGGCGTTGCCGACGCCTGGAACCACGTTCGCCTGGGCGGCGCGCTGGGCGGCGACAGGCCCGAGGAATCCCTGCGCAAAGGCTCGGTGGCGATCTACTCCAACTCCGGAAACTTCACCACGACGATCGCCAGCTACTTGGCCGCGGGCGGCTGGGGCACCACCACCAGCATCTCCAGCGGCAAGGACGTTTACATCTGCTTCGCCCCGCCGGAGTTCGCCCACGCCTTCGACAACGATGCGCGCTCCAAGGCGGCCGTCATGTATATCGAGCCGGGTGGCTACTACGAGCAGAACCTCGCATTCAAGAAGCCGGTCATCGCCTGCGTGGTTGGCCGCTGGAAGGCGAAGCTGACGCGCGCGGTGGGCCACGCCGGTGCCATGGGCGGCTCGGGCGACAGCGCCGAGGCCAAGGAGAAGTGGTTCCTGGAAGCGTTGAAGGTCGATGGCATCTACACGCCGGAAACCCCCATCGTTTCCCAGGCCGGCGCGGTTGTCACCAACATCTCGCACATCCCGGCGGCGCTGACCGCGGTGATGAAGCTCAATGGCGTCGAGCCCGACTTCCCGCCGGTGGGCGATCTCACGCTCAAGCCCTGGTTCGGCAGCAACCAGGGGATGCCGGTTTCGCCTGAGCTTGACATTCCGCTGGTGGAGCCGCTCCAGCCTTACCACGACCAGATCGCAGAGCTTAGCAAGCAGATCGGCGCGGTGTTCCCACGCGAGTCCATGAAGGACCGCTCGGGCAGCTCGATCATGGACGCCAAGACCCAGGTGACGCGGGTCAGCGGCGTTTCGATCCTCGACACCGCCAGATACCCGCTGGAGTCCAATTACTGCCTCGCCCTCGTCCGCGAGCATAACGACGCCAACGACAATGCGCTGTTCAATACAGCCATTGCGTCCTGCATCGTTTACAACGGCGGGCCGGCAAGGCATGCGGCCCAGGCTGTGCGCGATGCCGGCAATGCCCCCAACACCGTACTGGCCACGGCCTGTGCGCTTGTCGGGCCGGCCCATGTCGCCGGTACCGCCAAGGCCGTGGATGTGCTGCTCGACCTGTTCGGCCATTCCGGCCTGCAAAGCGGCGAGCAGGATTTCGACTTCTCTCACATCAAGGCGGATGCGGACCAACTGGCCGCGCTGACCGGCAGGGAACCGGACCCGAAGGCCCAGGCGATCCTTGCGGGCCTCAAAGCGCGCGGTGCCAAGTCGGTGTTCGCGGATTATCTGCGCTCGCTGCCCGGCGAACCCACAGCGGATGCCGCGCTTGCCGCGATCACCACCACGATCGCCTGGAGCGCGCTGATGAAGAAGAAGATCAGCCGCAATACCGTGCGCAATTTCCCCTGGTATGCGAAGCTGTTCGCGGCCATCGTCGCTGCCTCCGCCGATGGAGGGAAGCAGGAGGATG
>PMBZ01000111.1:0-1769 GCA_003153975.1 Hyphomicrobiales bacterium | reverse complement strand
GCGGTTTCCGCCGACGGCCCGGAAACGCCCGAGCGCGTGCAGATCAACAAGGCGATGATCGGCTTTCTCACGCATACCGGCTTCGCGCATGGCGGCAACGGCTTCGAGGGCATCCAGTTCCTGATCCGGCAGTTCGGCGGCACGAACCTCAAGGACGCGGGCGCCACGGGTCACGGGCTCGACCTGGTGGCCATGGCCACCAAGTTCGCCACCGCCTTCGGCGCCGAGAAGAAGGCCAGGAAGGGCGTAGGCGAGGGCACGCAGAACATTCCAGGCATCAACCACCCGGTGTTCAAGAACCAACTCGTCAACAAGGACCCGCGCGAAGTCTACCTGTCGCAGCTCTTCAAGGAGCGCGGCGAGGCCAACGTCTTCCACGACTTCTATAGCGCCGTGGTTCAGGCGCTCTACGATACCGGCGTTACGGCCAACGTCTTTTGCGTGAACATCGACGCGGTGATCGCGGCGCTCCTCCTCAAGCTCTTGTGGCCCCGCTACCGCTCGGGCGCCTTCTCCGAGAGCGCGCTGGAGAACGCGGCCTTCACGGCCTTCCTGTTCGGACGGATGGTCGGCTGCGCGGGTGAGATCGACGATCATATCAACCGGGGCCGCAATATGGATACCCGGACAGCTGCGTCCCAGTGCACATTCGTTTCGTGATGGACAAGGCGGGCCGTTTCGTGATGGACAACAGCAGGCCAAAGCCAACGGAATAGACATTTGACCGAGGTTTGAACGGTATGACCACGAAGATCGTATGGACGAAAGTTGACGAAGCCCCGGCACTCGCGACCTATTCGCTGCTGCCCATCGTTCAGGCGTTTACCGCCGCCGCCGGTGTTTCCGTCGAGACGAGGGACATCTCGCTCGCGGGCCGGATTCTCGCGAATTTCCCCGAGAACCTGACCGCCGCCCAGAAGCAGTCCGACGATCTGGCGGAGCTTGGCGAGCTTGCGAAAAAGCCTGAGGCCAACATCATCAAGCTGCCCAACGTCAGCGCGTCCATCCCGCAGCTCAAGACCGCGATCAAGGAACTGCAGGGCAAGGGCTATAACGTCCCGGATTATCCCGAGGACGCGAAGACCGATGCCGAAAAGGAGATCAAGGCGCGCTACGCCAAGGTTCTGGGCTCCGCCGTCAACCCGGTCCTGCGCGAGGGCAACTCGGACCGGCGCGCGGCCGCCTCGGTCAAGCAGTATGCGCGCCAGCATCCGCACAAGATGGGCGCTTGGTCCGCCGATTCGAAGACGCATGTCGCGCATATGACCGGCGGCGATTTCTACGGCAGCGAGAAATCCGTCACTTTGGCCGAGGCTGGCAGCTTCAGGATCGAACTGGTCCAAGCGGATGGCGCCGTCACGGTGCTGAAGGACAAGACGCCAACCAAGGCGGGCGAGATCATTGACGCCGCGGTGATGAGCAAGCGCGCGCTGCGCGAGTTCTACGAGGCGCAGATTCCCGATGCCAAGGCCAAGGGCGTGCTCCTCTCGCTGCACCTCAAGGCCACGATGATGAAGGTNNTCTCCGACCCGATCATGTTCGGCCATGCCGTGGCCGTCTATTTCAAGGACGTTTTTGAGAAGTATGCCGGGGTTTTCAAGGAACTCGGCGTCAACCCGAATAACGGCCTGGGCGACCTTTACGCCAAAATCGCCAAGCTGCCCGAGGGCCAGCGAGCCGAGATCGAGGCTGCCATCAAGGCGGCGCAAGCGGCGCGGGCCGATCTTGCGATGGTGAACTCCAGCAAGGGCATCACCAACCTGCACGTG
>PMBZ01000265.1 GCA_003153975.1 Hyphomicrobiales bacterium | reverse complement strand
CTCAGAAATCCCCGGCGAATCATAGGGAGCATTGAGATCCCGTTCGCCTAAGCTTACAAGCACTTTCTGCCGGGTTTTCAATGAGTCAGGGTATAGCCTAAATATTAAGTGAAATGCGCATCTTCCCGCCTATATGCAGGTAAGCCTAACCTGGCATTCCAGATCAAGACTAACGGGTTCTTGAGACAGGCGGGTTTGTAAGTGGAGGAAGCGGACTTATTTCAAGGGGAGGCCGGCAAGCAGGACCATGGTGGAGATCGCAAATGCGCTGATCGCAGCCGCGCCGGGCTTCACGGCCCGCGCGAAGGGCCGGCACGCCGAGATCCCCAAAAATCCGTTATTTTCGGCCTTGTCCAGGCAGCAGCTCCGGCTGGTGCTGCCGCACGTCAAGTTCAAGAAATACGGCCGCGGCCGCGTGCTCCTGGGCGAGGGTGCCAGGAACCCCGGCAAAATCTACATTGTCCTCGACGGCCAGATCGCCATCGCCAAAGAGGGCGTTTCGCCCCTGGAAAGCCGGCCCGAGAATTACGAGCTTGGGGTGCTGCGCCGCGGCGAGATCTTCGGCGAGGTCTCCTTTGTAGATGGCCAGCCCAGCTCCGTCTCGTTCGAGGCCAAGACGGACGTGTCGCTCGCGGTTGCCGATCTCAGTGCGTCGCGGCACCGGAAAACCGTCCGCAGGTTGCGCGAGATCGTGGCCGGCAAGCTGCGCCATTACATCGCCCTCCACGCCCGCGAGTCGGCGGCGCTGCGCATGGCCGGCATGCGGCTTGAGAACCAACTCGCGGCCTACCGGGGCGGCGTTGGGCATCTCGTCATCACGACGCTGTGCCTATTCTCTATATATACGCTGGCGCTGAGCTTCCTGCCGGCCTTCAAGAATCAGGTTCACGCCAATTTCGTGCTGAGCCCGCTCATCATTTTGCTCTTCGCGCTGACGTTCTTTCCGGCCGTTGCCACGAGCGGCTTTTCCGGGCGCTTTTTCGGGCTCCAGCTCGATAATTGGCGGGCAGCAGTCGGACTTTCGGTGCGCGCCTCGCTCCTGTTCGTGGCCGTCTTCGTGGCGGTGAAGTGGCTCCTGATCAGCACATCGCCAAGCTTTGCGGGCGTTTCCATCATTGGCGGCGCCGATGTCGAGGTGGATGGCAAGATCGCCTCCTACAGCGCTTGGTATTGGGTGGCGCTGGCGGCTTACCTTCTATTAACACCGATGCAGGAGTTCGTGGCCCGCTCCGGGGTTCAGGCGCCGCTTTACGCCTTTCTGCACGGCAGCGACGCCAAGCGCCGCTGGCTCTCGATCCTGGCCTCCAATTTGGTGTTCGCGGCGGGGCACACGCATATCAGCGTCACCTTCGCGATGGCGGCGTTTCTACCGGGGATACTGTGGGGCTGGCTGTTCGCCAAGACCAACTCGCTGCTCGCCGCGACGGTGTCGCACATCATCGTGGGCGGCACCGGCCTGTTCGTGTTTGGCATCGAGGGGGTCGTTTCGAGGCTCGCGGCCTGAGCGCCGCGTGACATTATATATAGAGAGTATGCGGACGGCGGCATGGAAATGTGGGGGGGTCAAGCGAGAGGTGCGCGGCGGCTGAAATTGTGGCGGTCGAGCGCGCCTTGCAGGATATAGGCGGCGGCCAGCTTATCGATGAGTTCGGCGCGGCGTTTGCGGCTGGTATCGGCTTCGAGCAGCGCGCGCTCGGCGGCGGCGGTCGAAAGCCGCTCGTCCCAGAACGCCACCGGCAGTTCCGTGAGCGGCGCCAGATTGCGGACGAAAGCGCGGGTCGACTGCGCGCGCGGCCCCTCGGTTCCGTCGAGATTGATGGGCAGGCCCACGACGAGCCCTCCCACGCCGTGCTCCGCCGCCAGCTTGAACAGGCGCTCCGCATCGGCCTTGAACTTCGTCCGCCGGATGGTCTCAAGCGGCGTCGCGATCTGCCGCATCACGTCGGAGAGCGCGAGCCCGATGGTCTTCGTGCCCACGTCGAGGCCAAGCAGGCGCTCGCCGGGCTTGAGCCGCTCACAAAACGCTGGAAGTTCGAGAAGCTCCGATGGCACAAAATGGTCCTTGTGTGTTGTTAGATTCGCGGATGCCCGCTCTCTTATAATGCAAGCCGGGCGCTTGGTCATTCTTGAGGAGATTTGCGATGAAGCTTACCTGGTTCGGGCATGCCGCGGTGCGGGCGGAAAATGGCAGCCACGTCATTCTCATCGACCCGTTTCTTTCCGGAAACCCGAAGTTCAAGGGCACGGTTGACGAGGCCGCGCATGGCGCCACGCATGTCGTGCTGACGCACGGCCACGACGACCACGTGGGCGACGCCGCCGAAATCTGCAAACGGACGGGCGCCACGCTGGTTGCCGTCTACGAGCTTGCCCTTCACCTCGCGGGCCAAGGCGTTGAGAAGATCCAGCCAGGTAATCCCGGCGGTGGCATCGATCTCGGCGGCGGCGTCCGCGTAAGTTTCGTGAAGGCGTTCCACTCGTCCTCGACGGAGGTGGATGGCAAGGCCGTTTATCTCGGCACCCCCTGCGGCGTGGTTGTCGAAGGGCTGGGCAAGACCGTCTACCACATGGGCGACACCGACATATTCGGCGACATGGCGCTGATCGAGGAGCTTTACGCGCCGAAGGTTGGCTTCGTGCCTATCGGCGACCGTTTCACCATGGGCGCCAAGGTGGCGGCGATGGCCTGCAAGCGCTTCTTCAAATTCGACACGGTCGTGCCCATGCACTATGGCACCTTCCCGATCATCGACCAGGACCCGGCGAAATTCATTGCTGAAATGGCGGGGCAGAATGTCGTTGTCCCCGAAATTGGCAAGCCGTTCGCCGTCTAGGGCGGCGCTTGGCCCACGGCAGTTCCCCGCCGCCTCACTCCAATCGGGCGCGATTTCAGCCGGCTGAAGCCGCCGCCTCATCCCAGGAAGGGCAAATCCCGGCTCATCCGGGTAGCCAAAGTTTCTACTTACCGTGCATAGGTTGAGCTAAAACGGGCGTGCTTTCGTTGCAACATGCGGTGCCGTTCCGCATCATAATGAATGGCTCAAAAAATAGTCTGTTGGCGCTGGTTGCCTGGATATGCGCCAGAACAGGCTACGCAAAAAGGGTATTTTGGGCTTGGAGGCCGTCTCTTTCCTGCGATTCCATGAACTCGTAATACATGGACAATATTTTGTACGCGCCGGATGGGGCGGAATTAATACACAAGATCGTGCTTTTTGCGTGCGGTTTTCAACTTAGGCAGGTTAGGCTGGTTAGGCACAACCGTCGTGATCTCGCCGTTATCGGCGCGACAATGAGGGTATGCGTCAATATGTTTCATGTATTGACATGGAAGTTTAGCGTGCTTTGTTGTCATATTTAACATAATATTCTAGATATAATGGAATATGTATCGGTATATCAAAAGGTTTGTTGGATACACATCGCGCGAAACGCACAAAATATATTATGCACTTGTTTAAATTTTATTCGCCAATGACGTAAACATAGGTGCGTTATATGGTATATCCTGCCATATATAGCGATTTGCATTATGACCATTTGTATGCGACCGCGTCGCGTCGTGCCTTTCGCACGCAGGAACTCTGCATGAATATATAGATCGAAGGCATCCCAGGGTGTTCCCGTATAGCGACGTATTGTCTTGCATTGTTGCTGGCGTGATAAGATTATATCGAAACATATCAAGTGGTTATCATGTAAACAGCACTATTAAGACATCGTAAGCGCGCGGTGCCTGGTGCCAGCTTCCTATCGATCATAGGTATGCAAAAACAGCATAGCAGCCATTCATAACGATGTTCTAATTTGCGCCACATTTGCCCCGTTCATGCCGGCCTTCAGTGTCACCACAAGGAAAGGTTGTGATGAAGAAAGTGTACGGTATCTGTGCGGCTATCATGCTGGCAGCGTGGTTCGTAAGCTGCCAGCAGGCGTTTGCCGAGTGCGGTATCGCCTCCACCTATTCGTCGGGAACCCAGACGGCAAACGGCGAAGCGTATAACCACATGGGCATTTCGGCGGCGCACAAGACGCTGCCATTCGGCACACGGGTGATTGTCCGCAATCAGCGCACCGGGCGTAGCATCACGGTGCGGATCAACGATCGCGGACCATTCGTCGGCGGGAGAATTATCGATTTATCGACCGGCGCCAAGAATGCGCTGGGCATGGACGGTTTGGCATCCGTCTGCCTCGAAGTCGTGAGCTACGGCAGCGGCAAGAAGCGCGGCTACGAGAAGCCGGGCGTTGGCGGACGGTTGCTTGAAGCGGTGAACACGCTCGGACGCGATATCGCGAAAGGTACGCGGCAGATCGCGAAGGGCACAACCGGCATCGCGAAGAGCACGGTTGTGCGGTCCGCGCGGGGCGCAAGCAGCCAAACCCGCCACGCAAGTGCGGCCGCCCCTCACCGCAAGCACTACGCCAAGGCGAGCCGCCACTACGCCAAGGCGAGCCACGGCCGGAAACGCCATGCGAGCGCGAAGCACAGCAGGCACCGCGCAAGAAGGGGTAGCCACCGGCGCCAATACGCCGCCAACTACGATTAGCTGACGGCAGGCGGCGTGTTCTTCGGAAGCCGCCGCCTGTTTTGCTTGGCCTGCCTGTCCGCATCCTCAGGGGCCAGCCGTTTATCGCGCTTGTTTTGTTGAAAATATTTCATGTGCGTTGTCGCGAAATTGCCGGGATTCACAACTTTGTGGGATAGCCGGAATGCGAGTCCCGGATTAGGAGTTAGCATATAGCCCTGGATCGCCCGCGAGGCACCGAGGCCAATCGATTGAGGAGACCATTATGAAAACGACGTTTGTGGCCGCGCTTGCGGTAGTCGCTGCTCTGTCCGCTCCTGCATTCGCTGCGGATCAAAAGGCCCCGGCGCCGGCGCCCGCCAGCAAGGCCGACGTGCAGAAGCTTGTCGACAGCATCAAGGCCGACAAGGCGAAGATGGCCCAGTTCTGCGAGGTCATGAAGCTCGACGAGCAAGCCGCCCAGGCGAGCGAGAAGAACGACGCGAAGAAGGTGGACGAGATCACCAAGCAGGAGGAAGAGGCCGGCAAGAAGATCAGCCCCGACTTCGATAAGATCATGTCGGGGCTCGGCGAGGACACTGGTCCGATGGTTGAAGAGCTGGCTAAGGGTTGCAAGTAGGCCTGACCTGCTCTCCGCATAATTTCCGTGGCCGGTTCCCGCCGGCCACTTCAATTTCCCCCCTGCATGAGCGGGCGTTTTGCTTCCGTCCGAGTTGGGTGGGAGCATGCCTTCTTTCCGGGCATGGCGGAGCGCCTGCTTCCCTGCGCGCTACAGCCGCTAGTAAACTTTGGCGGCCTGCCGCAGCGGCAAGTTGTCCACAGCAAGGATACGCAATAGGCATACGCACTGGGGTCCTGCCCCCTTGCGTTTCCGTTGCGTTGCGATTTAGTGTACCCCGGGAAAAAGGCGAAAGCGAATAGCCGCATTCTAACGGAAGAGATTCATATGACGGTTAGGGTAGGAATTAACGGCTTCGGCCGTATCGGCCGCAACGTGCTCCGGGCGCTTAAAGAATACAATCGCACCGATGTGAGCGTCGTAGCCATCAACGACATCGGCGATTTGAACACCAATGTGCACTTGCTGAAGTACGATTCCGTGCACGGGCCGTTCCACGGCGAGGTCAAGGTCGAAGGCGACGGCTTCGACATCGGCGCGGGCCACATCAAGGTGCTCACCGAGCGCGACCCTTCGAAATTGCCGTGGGGCTCTCTTGGCGTCGACATCGTGATGGAATGCACCGGCATCTTCTCCGACAAGGACAAGGCCTCCGTGCATCTGGGCGCGGGCGCGAAAAAAGTGCTGGTTTCGGCGCCGTCGAAGGGGGCGGACCTGACCGTCGTCTACGGCGTGAACCATGACAAGCTGTCGGCCGATCATAAGGTCGTGTCGAACGCCTCCTGCACCACCAACTGCCTGGCGCCGGTCGCGAAGGTTCTGAACGACCTTTGCGGCATCGCCCAAGGCTACATGACCACGATCCACTCCTACACCAACGACCAGCGCATTCTCGACCTGCCGCACAAGGATCTGCGGCGCGCGCGTGCGGCTGCGCTGTCGATGATCCCGACCTCGACGGGTGCGGCGAAGGCAGTGGGGCTGGTGCTGCCCGAACTCGCCGGCAAGCTCGACGGAACCGCCATCCGCGTTCCCACGCCCAACGTGTCGGTGATCGACCTCTGCTTCATCCCCGGCCGGGAGACGAGCGTGGCCGACATCAACGCCGCGATCGAGCGCGCCGCGAACAACGAGTTGAAGGGCATCCTCTCGGCTGTGAAGGAGCCGCTGGTTTCCATCGACTTCAACCACAATCCGCATTCGTCGAACTTCGACCTCTCGCAAACGCAGATCGTCGAAGGCAAGCTCGTCCGGGTGCTTTCCTGGTACGACAACGAGTGGGGCTTTTCCTGCCGCATGGCCGACACGGCCGTGGCCATGGCCAAGCTGCTCTAGGCGATGGAAGTCAAGCCTTGCGGGCTGATTTCCGTCATCCCGCCCGCTCTTCAAGAGGAGTGGGCGGCGAACCTGACAGGGCTCGCCAAGCTCTTCCGGCCAGCCGCACTCATTCTTAAAAATCCCGCTCCGGCTGTCTTGGCGCAAGCGATAGCCGGAGCGAAGGCGCTTGAGCTTGCGGTGCTGCTTGCTGGAACCGCCGGGGAAGCGGCCGCCGCGGGCGCTGGCGGCGTCTATCTCACCATGCTCGGCGCCGATGTAGGCCGGGCGCGGACACTGCTTGGCAGCGAGGCCATCATTGGCGCTGCTTGCGGCTTAAGCCGCCATGCCGCCATGGAAAGTGCCGAGGCTGGCGCGGATTTCGTCGCCTTCGACGCCTCGAATCCAGACACTTGGGAAGAGACGGTGGAGTTGTCGCTCTGGTGGGATGAGATGACCGGCGTGGCCGCCGCGCTGGATTTTGGCGCCGCCCGGCCGGACAAATCCGTTCTCGCAAAAGCACGCCCCGATTTTCTTATGGTCGAAGAAACGCATCGGGCTGGCGAAAGCCTTACTTTTGCAACAGAGTTCGGCTTGCAAAGCCAATTGTGAGTGTTTCAAGGCTTAAGAGGCAAGCATGACCCGGCCAAGATCCTGTTTGGCGATGATATTCTGCGCCGGTGCGGCGCTTGCCGGCACCTGCGGCGCGGACGCGGCGCAAAAGCCGGCCGCTCCGGCTCCGGCAGCGAAGGGCGGCGGCTGGTCGACGGCCGAAGCCTCTCCTGCTACCTACGATCCAGTTTACGCCGCCTACGATTCAGGCCATTACGGCTTGGCGTTCAAGCTCGCATCCGAGGCGGCGGCGAAGGGCGAGGTTCAGGCGGACACGCTGCTCGGCAAACTTTACGAGGAAGGCCAGGGCGTCCGGCAGGACGGTGCAAAGGCTGCCGAGTGGTTCACCAAGGGTGCCGTGGCGGGCGACAAGCACGCGCAGTTTGAGCTTGGGTTGATGCTGGCCAAAGGCCATGGCATCAAGAATGACGAAAAGAAAGCGGCCGATTTCTTCGAGGCCGCGGCCCAGCAGGGGCACACGCTGGCGGCCTACAACCTCGCTCAAATATATGTGCAGGGCTGGGCACGTCCGCAGGACCTGCAAAAGGCGGCGTATTGGTTCGAGCAGGCCGCGAGGAAAGACCATGCCCAGGCTGCCTACGATCTCGGCACGCTATATAAGAACGGCGAAGGCGTCCCCCGCGACGATGCGAAGGCGGCCGCCTGGATGGCCAAGGCGGCCGCCCTGGGGAACACCGATGCTCAGCTCGAATATGCCATTGCACTGGGAGGCGGAAAGGGCGTGCAGAAGGACGAGATAGGAGCCGTGGCGCTTTTCCGTCTTGCAGCCGAGCGCGGCAATGCCGTAGCCCAGAACAGGCTGGCCCGTGCCTATTCCGCTGGTGTCGGTTTGGACAAGGATCGCATTCAGGCCGCGAAATGGCACATCCTGGCGCGTCAGGCGGGTGAGTCCGATCTGAGGCTCGATTTGTTCGTGATGTCGCTCAAACCTGACGAGCGCAAGCAGGCCGAGGCGCTCGCGCAGCAGTGGCGGGAGCAGACGGCGGAGGCTGCGCGTTAAGCGCATGTTAATTGCACATTAAATTTAACTAAAGAATATACTGCTTGCTACGGTGCGCCGTTGCAATACCGGAAGAATTAACGCATACAGAAGCGCGGCGTTCCGCCGCGAAGTGCGCCAACACCCCAACAAGGAGAACAGCATCATGGCAAGGGCCAAAATCGCACTTATAGGTTCAGGCATGATCGGCGGCACGCTGGCCCATCTGATCGGCCTAAAAGAGCTGGGCGATGTGGTCTTGTTCGACATCATGGAGGGGATGCCGCAGGGGAAGTCGCTGGATATCGCCGAATCCTCGCCGGTTGACGGCTTCAACGCGGCTTACGAGGGCGTGAACGACTACGCGGACATCAAGGGTGCCGACGTTGTGATCGTCACCGCGGGNNCAACCCGCTCGACGCGATGGTCTGGGCGCTGCAGCGCTTCAGCGGCCTGCCCAAGAACCAGGTCGTCGGCATGGCCGGCATACTCGACGGCGCCCGCTTGCGCTATTTCCTCGCCCGTGAGTTCGACGTGTCCGTCGAGGACGTGACCGCGTTCGTGCTGGGCGGCCACGGCGACACCATGGTGCCGCTCACCCGCTACACGACCGTCGCCGGTATTCCTCTGCCGGACCTCATCAAAATGCGCTGGATCACGCATGAGCGCCTGAACGAGATCGTGCAGCGCACCCGCGACGGCGGCGCTGAGGTCGTGAAGCTTCTGAAGACCGGCTCGGCCTATTATGCACCCGCCGCGTCCGCGGTCGAGATGGCCGAGTCCTACCTCAAGGACAAGAAGCGCGTGCTGTCCTGCGCGGCCTACCTCACTGGCGAGTATGGCGTGAACGGCCTCTATATCGGCGTGCCGACCGTGATCGGCGCCAAGGGCATGGAGCGCGTGATCGAGATCGAGCTTAACACGCATGAGCGGCTCGACTTCAAGCGCTCGGTTGACGCCGTGCAGAACCTCACCGAGGTCTGCGCCCGCATCGCGCCCGCACTTCAGCAGGCTTCTTCCTAAGAAAAACAGCCGCCCCTCGAAGGGCGGCACACAAGGCTTCCGGCGGCCATGGCCGCCTTCGCCCCCCCAATCACGAGGAGCGCTCCCATGAACGTGCATGAATATCAGGCAAAAGCGATACTCAAGGACTACGGCGTGCCGGTTCCACGCGGGCACGCGGCTTTTGCACCGGAAGAGGCGGTCGCCATCGCCAAGGAACTCGGTGGCCCCATCTCGGTCGTGAAGGCGCAAATTCATGCCGGCGGCCGCGGTAAGGGCCATTTCAAGGAGCCGGAGGCCGGCGAGAAGGGCGGCGTCCGCATCGCCAAGAGCATCGACGATGTCCGGCTGTTCGCAGATCAAATGCTGTCGCGCACGCTTGTGACTGTGCAAACCGGCGCGGCCGGGCGCGTTGTGAAGCGCCTGCTTGTCGAAGAGGGCGCTGCGATTGCGCGCGAGTTGTACCTCTCCTTCCTGGTCGACCGGGCAACCTCGCGCGTGGCCATCATCGCCTCGACCGAAGGCGGCATGAACATCGAGGACGTGGCCCACGATACGCCTGAGAAGATCCTCACCCTCACCATCGACCCGGCGACGGGATTCCAGCAGTTCCACGGGCGCCGGGTAGCGTTTGCGTTGGGCCTGCAGGGCGATCAGGTCAAGCAATGCGTGAAGCTGATCGGCAATCTTTACCGCGCCTTCACCGAGAAGGACATGAGCCTGCTTGAGATCAACCCGCTCATCGTGACGGAGAAGGGCGATCTCGTTTGCCTCGACGCAAAGCTCAATTTCGAAGACAACGCGCTTTACCGGCATCATGACATCGTGAACCTGCGCGACCTCGACGAGGAGGACCCGGCCGAGGTGCTCGCCTCGCGCTACGACCTCTCCTACGTGAAACTTGACGGCAATATCGGCTGCCTGGTGAACGGCGCTGGCCTCGCCATGGCCACGATGGACATCATCAAGCTGTACGGCCAGGAACCTGCCAACTTCCTGGACGTGGGCGGCGGCGCAACGAAGGAGAAGGTGACGGAAGCCTTCAAGATCATCCTCTCCGACCCGAATGTGAAGGGCATCCTGGTGAACATCTTNNTCGGCGGCATCATGCGCTGCGACATCATCGCTGAGGGCATTATCGCCGCCGCGCGCGAGACCCACCTCAGCGTGCCGCTGGTGGTCCGGCTCGAAGGAACCAATGTCGAACTGGGCAAGCAGATCCTCAGCGGTTCGGGGCTCCCCATCATTCCGGCAGGCGATTTGGGCGAAGCCGCGCAAAAGATCGTTGCCGAGGTGAAGAAGGCCGCTTGACGCTTCACACAGTTACACATAAACTGTGTGAAGCGATCAGGAGGTGTAGCCATGAAAAATGTCACGCTCGCCATCGAGGAGGACGTGCTTGCCACGGTCAGGAAATACGCGGCGGCGCGCAATACGACTGTGAACGGGCTTGTCCGGGACTACCTTGGCAAACTGGCGTCGCAGCAGGAGAGGGCGGCCCAGGCAAGAAAAGAACTGGTCGAACTCGCAAAAGCATCCACTTTCGATCCCGGAGCGGATTGGAAGTGGAACAGGGAGGAGTTGTATGATCGCGGAATGCTTTCTCGACACGAACATTCTCCTCTACGCGGCTTCCAGGAACCCAGCGCACCATTCAAAAAAGATGAGGGCGATTGAGCTGATCGGGGAAAAGCGGTTCGCCCTCTCCGCGCAGGTGCTCCAAGAGTTTTACGTGAACGCAACGCGAAAGGCGGATTTCGGCTTGGCGCCAGAGGTGGCCCTCCAGTGGATCGAAAAGCTTGAGGAGTTCGTGTGGCTGCCGATCGATTCCAGTCTCGTCAAAACAGCCGCCACCGTGTCTGTGCGGTACGGCATATCCTATTGGGACGGAGCGATTGTCGCCGCGGCGGAAGCGCTCGGCGTACCTGTTCTTTACACGGAAGACCTCAGTCACGGACAGGCTTACGGCACGGTCACGGCGATTAACCCGTTCCGCGATCTGGCGGTGCAATACAGTTTTAACGAAAACCAACAAACAGCGCTTACAAGGGATTAGTAGGGCATGGCCATTCTCGTAGACAGTAACACCAAAGTGATCTGCCAGGGCCTCACTGGCGCGCAGGGCACCTTCCACACCGAGCAGGCCATCGCCTACGGCACCAAGATGGTGGGCGGCGTCACCCCCGGCAAAGGCGGCAGCACGCATCTGGGCCTGCCGGTATTCGACACGGTGCACGATGCGGTGAAAAAGACCGGGGCCGATGCCACAGCGATCTACGTGCCGCCGCCGTTCGCCGCGGACGCGATCCTCGAAGCCATCGACGCTGAAATCCCGCTGATCGTCGCCATCACCGAAGGNNGGCATCATCACGCCCGGCGGCTGCAAGATCGGCATCATGCCAGGGCACATCCACAAGCGCGGCAGCGTCGGTATTGTTTCGCGCTCGGGCACGCTTACCTATGAAGCTGTACATCAGACGACGCTGGCGGGCCTTGGCCAGACCACCTGCGTCGGCATTGGCGGCGACCCGGTGAAAGGCACCGAACACATCGACGTACTGGAAATGCTTCTGGCTGACGACGAGACCAAGTCGATTGTCATGATTGGCGAGATTGGCGGCTCGGCCGAGGAAGAAGCTGCTGCCTTCTACAAGTCATCGCCACGCAAGAAACCGATGGTAGGCTTCATCGCAGGCGTTACCGCGCCTCCCGGCCGCAGGATGGGCCATGCTGGCGCGATTATTGCCGGCGGCAAAGGCTCGGCAGGCGACAAGATCGAAGCGATGCGATCCGCCGGTATCGTTGTGTCTCCCTCGCCCGCTGCCCTTGGAAGCACGCTTCTCGAAGTTTTGAAGGGCTGATCCGCCGTAATCAGGCTATGGCGGATGGGCTCTTGCGGCATCGTCCGCTATCAGGCCTGGAAGGTGGTTTAGGTTGAGACGGGAAAAGATCAACGAGGCGTTTGCGCTAACCTCGTTTCTCCATGGCGCCAACGCGGCGTACATCGAGGATCTGTACGAGCGCTTTCAGGAAAATCCCGGGTCGGTGGCGGCCGACTGGCGTGCCTTTTTCACGGACCTGAAGGAGCGCAAGGACACGGTCCTTTCCGAGACGCACGGCCCATCCTGGGCGCACAAGGAGGAAGCTGTTCCGGGCGACGGCGATCTGCTGAACGCGCTCGGTGCGGACTTTGGCCGCGAAGAGCAGGAGATCGGCCGGAAAATCGGCGCGAAGGCGCAAGAGAAGGGCGTCGAGATCAGCCGCGGAGAGGCATCGCGGGCCACGCGCGAGTCCGTCCGCGCGCTCATGCTGATCCGCGCCTATCGCGTAAACGGCCACCTGATCGGCAACCTCGATCCCCTGCACCTGGCGCCGCCGCGCCCGCACCCGGAGCTGGAGCCGGCCTCCTACGGCTTCACGCCGGGCGACCTCGACCACCAGATCTATATCGACAACGTTCTGGGCCTCGAAACCGCGACGCTCAGGCAAATCATCGAGATCCTGCGCCGGACCTATTGCGGCCCCATCGGCTACGAGTTCATGCACATCTCGTCGCCCGAGCAGAAGCAGTGGATTCAGGAGCGCATCGAGGGCCTGAACAAGGAGGTCTCGTTCAGCGATCTCGGCAAGAAGGCGATCCTTACCAAGCTCATCCACGCGGAAGGCCTGGAGAAGTTCCTCGACAAGAAATATACGGGCACCAAGCGCTTCGGCCTCGAAGGCGCCGAGGCGACGATCCCGGCGCTGGAGCAGATTATCAAGCGCGGCGGCCAACTGGGGCTCAAGGAGATCGTGCTCGGCATGCCGCACCGGGGCCGGCTGAGCGTGCTCACCAACGTGATGGCCAAGCCCTACCGCGCGCTTTTCCACGAGTTCAAGGGCGGCTCCGCCAACCCGGAGGACGTCGAGGGCTCGGGCGACGTGAAATACCATCTGGGCGTTTCGAGCGACCGCGAGTTCGACGGCAATCAGGTCCACATGTCGCTGACCGCGAACCCCTCGCATCTGGAGATCGTCGATCCGGTGGTGCTGGGCAAGGTGCGCGCCAAGCAGGACCAGCGCGGCGACACGAGCCGCACGCAAGTGTTGCCGCTCCTGCTGCACGGCGACGCGGCCTTCGCGGGCCAGGGCGTCGTGGCGGAGTGCTTCGGCCTCTCCGGCCTCAAGGGGCACCGTACCGGCGGCGGCATCCACTTCATCGTCAACAACCAGATCGGCTTCACCACAGCCCCCCGCTTCTCGCGCTCCTCGCCCTATCCGTCGGATATCGCGCGTATGATCGAGGCGCCGATCTTTCACGTGAACGGCGACGACCCCGAGGCAGTGGTCTACTGCGCGCGCGTGGCCATCGAGTTCCGGCAGCGCTTCCACAAGCCTGTCGTGATCGACATGATCTGCTACCGGCGGCACGGCCATAACGAGGGCGACGAGCCATCGTTCACCCAGCCGCTGATGTACAAGAAGATCCGCGAGCTGCCCGGCGTGGTCCAGACCTACGCCAAGCGCCTCGCCGGCGAAGGGCTGGTCACGCCCGCGGAAACCGAGAAAATCAGGACGGACTTCTGGAATTCGCTCGAAACCGAGTTCGAGGCCTCCGAAGGCTTCAAGCCGAACAAGGCGGACTGGCTCGATGGACGCTGGTCGGGCATCAAGCAGGCCGAGGAGGGGCCGCGCCGCGGCGACACCGCGGTCGGCATCGACCGCCTGAAATCGGTTGGCGCCAAGCTCGCGGAGGTTCCTCAGGGCTTCACCGTCCACAAGACCATCGAGCGGCTGCTCACGAACCGGCGCAGGATGATCGAGGAAGGGCGCGGCATCGACTGGTCGATGGCCGAGGCGCTCGCCTTCGCCACGCTGCTCCAGGAAGGCTTCCCCGTGCGGCTTTCGGGCCAGGACGTGGAGCGCGGCACCTTCTCGCAACGCCACGCGGCGCTGACCGACCAGCTCAATGAAAACCAGTACATTCCGCTCAATCACGTTTCACCCGGCCAGGCGCGCTTCGAGGTCATCAACTCGATGCTGTCCGAGGAGGCGGTGCTGGGCTTCGAATATGGCTACAGCCTTGCCGAGCCCAACTCGCTCGTGCTTTGGGAAGCGCAGTTCGGCGACTTC
>PMBZ01000254.1 GCA_003153975.1 Hyphomicrobiales bacterium | reverse complement strand
GAGGCAAGGTTTGCACAAGCATTTCACGCGAACACTGTGGGAACAAAGGCGCGCATGCTGGGATGTTGCGCGAGGTGTTGGGCGTGCGGATGCAGGATAGTGTTATGAAATTTGGCTATGCGTGCACGTTTAGCGGCAAGCCGCGCGGCGAACCGCCAGCGCCGCCGCCGGAGAAACGAACCTCGGCATTGCCAGTGTGCCGCGCACTGTCCCGCCAAATGGGCAAGTGCATCTTCCGCGCCATGCTTGCGGCCTTCCGCACCGGACGCCGCCAGCATCTCGCGTTGGGCGGGCATATCCGCCTCCAGCGCACAAAACATGCCATGAAACTATGTATTGGGCCGAGCTTGCCGCGCGGCGCGCGCCGGCTTAATTGCGGGGGCCGGATTGGGGCGCCTCACCCCCAACGAGCCTGTTTTTGCCTGCTGCGGGGCTTCGGAATTCGGTTCGGATGCCTTGAACGGCGGGTTGCGAGCCAAAGGGGACAGTCGCGGCAACACCGAATTTTGCCTCCTGCCGCGGGGATACACACCCAGGCTTTCCGGTGCTCCCCGGCCTTATGCCGGTTTTCTGTTCCGCTGCTACCCGGCCCCCTCTTTGTACGGGTTGTACCCAGCGGCGATACCTTAAACTCAACCCAAGCGTGCTAACACGATGTTAAACCAGCCGGGCGTATACCTGACCACAGGCAGGCTCGATATGGAAGCGCAGCGGAATATGGAAGCAGCCTTTGCCGGCGCGTCGCGGGAGCAGCGGGAGCCGAATCCGGAATCCGCCGAAGCTGCCGCGCGTGAGCTACCGTTCGTCCCGGACGATGTTCTCGATCAAATCCTCGCAAATGCTCTGGCGCAGCAGGCGCTCAATGAAATGCTGCGAGAGAATGACATAGAGGAGACCGTCGACCTCCTCGACAGGGAGGCGCAGCGGAAAACGGTGGCGGAATTCGTCGTCATGGCGCGCAAGCAGCAGGAAGAGAGAGCCGCCGAGCCGGAGGAAGTTGCCGACGAGTTTCCGGAAATCTCCGACGACCTTGTGCTGTTCGTCGTTGGCGAGCCCCGGCTCCACGATCAGCTCCGGGATATCATGCGGCTGAAGGGTCTTGAGGGCGAGCCCAGCGAGCTGACGCTCGATAAGCTGCGCGCTGTCGTCGCCGAGTTGATGGAAGAGAGCGTGGACTTGGCGGAAATGGCGCGGCAAGGAGAGGCACCGCCCGCGCCGCTGCCGGATGGCGGCCGGAAGCGCCGGCGCTGGTGGGAGTTCTGGCGCTGAGATTGGCCTTTGACGCCTTGGCTTGGCTGGTGCCGATTTTCCAAGGTTTACCTCACCCTGTCCATCCTCCCCGCGACCGGCATCGATGCAGAAACTAGCTTGGAGCGGACGATTTAGGCAGCGCGAGGGAGATCGTATGGCAAAGCAGGCCGCTTTTGTCCGCGCCCGGCCCCACCAGGATTTCGAAGGCGCCAGCCTCAAGCCGGGGGCTTCCATCCTCGTCCGGAAAGGCGAGATCCCCTGCGCCAAGCTCGAAGCGCACCGTGCCTTTCTGGCCCGGATCGAGCTTGATCTTGGCGAGCCCGCGCAGCTCCAGCAGCGGCCTCGTCACCGAAGCCGTGACATCGCGGATGAAGAGAAAGGCGGTTTCCTCGCCTGCCGCCGGCCCCAGGTTTTCAACCTCCGCCTCGACGGAGATCCGCGCTTCCGGCCCCACCGCTTCGGGAGACACTCGCAAGCCGCCATAGGCGAATTGCGTATAGGAAAGCCCGTGCCCGAACGGAAACAGCGGCGCCACGGATGCGTCGAGATATTTGCTGCTTTCACGCAGCTCGCTGGCGGGCCGGCCCGTGGGGCGCTGGGCATGGAAAATAGGGATTTGGCCGATCTCCGCGGGCCAGGTGACGGGAAGCTTGCCGCATGGATTCGCCTTGCCGGTCAGGATATCCGCGAGCGCGTTTCCGGCCTCCGAGCCCGGGAACCAAGCCGCCAGCACCGCATCGGCCGCCTCGAAAAGGAAGGGCTCCATGACCGGCCGGCCGGAGGTCAGAACCACGGCTATGGGCTTGCCGAAGCTCGATGCCTCCTTCAATAGCGCGGCCTGCCCATCGGGCAAGTCCGGCTTGGCCCGGCTCCCTGCTTCCCCGCTCATCGCGGCGGTCTCGCCAAGGCACAGCAGGAGCACATCCGCATTGCCGGCGGCTTCCCGTGCCCCGGCGGCGGCGAAATCCTCGAAATGGGCGATGTCCCAGTCAGGCAGGGCGCGGCGCAGGCCTTGCAAGTAGCTCACGGCCTCCCCTGCTTGTCCAGCCGCGTGCCACGGCCCAAGCATCTCGCCCGCCGCGTCCGCGAGCGGCCCCGCCACCAGCAGCCTCACAGGCTTCGCCAGCGGCAAAACACCGCCGCGATTTTGCAGAAGCACAACCGACTTCCGTGCGGCTTCGCGCGCCAGATCGCGATGGCTCTGGCGATCCCCCGGCCGCATCGCGTCCTCGCGCGCGAAGGGCTGCTCGAAAAGGCCCAGCCGCGCCTTGAGATCGAGCACGCGCATAACTGCGGCGTCGATATCCGCCTCCGGGACGAGCCCCCGGCTCAGCGCCTCCGGCAGCCCCGCGAGATAGGCGCCGCTCGCCATATCGATATCGACCCCGGCGTTCAACGCAAGCGCGGCGGCCTCCACGATGTCCGCGGCCACGCCATGCGAAATCAGCTCGGCTATGGCGTTGAAGTCGCTGACGATGACGCCGTCGAAGCCGTGGCGCACCCGCAGCCAGTCCCGAAGCAGCCCTTTATGGATCGTCATGGGAACGCCGGCCAGATCGGTGAACGCCGGCATAACGGTTGCCACGCCCGCCTCGACCGCCGCCGCGAATGGCGGGAGATGGACCTCGTGCAGCGTCCGGTTCGAAACATCGACAGGGGCGTATTCGCGGCCGGCCGTGACGGCGCCGTAGGCCACGAAATGCTTGGCGCAGGCGGCTATGGCGGAGGAGCCGGCAAGCGCAACACCCTGAAAGCCCCGGACCTTCGCCTCCGCGAAACGCGACGCCAGCCAGGGGTCTTCGCCTGGGCTTTCGACGATCCGCCCCCAGCGCGGATCGCGCGCCACGTCCAGCATCGGCGCGAAGGTGAGCGCAATCCCGGCCGCCGCCGTCTCGCGAGCCGCCGCCCGTGCCGTTGCTTCCCACAGAGCGGGGTCCATGGCCGCGGCTTCAGCTAGTGGAACAGGAAAGGTGGTTCCGTAGCCGTGCAACACGTCGAGTGCGAACAGGAGGGGGATGCCGAGCCGTGTCCCGCTGACCGCAACCTCTTGCAGCTTGTGGATAGAGCCAGGTTCTTGTAAATCGAGGATACTGCCAGCACGGGCTTTCCGTACTTCGGCCGCATCGGGCCTTATCATCGTGAGCTGGCCGAGCTTCTCCTCAAGGCTCATCGAAGCCAGGAGATTCCTCTTATCTTTTGTTAACGAACTGAGCTGCATGAGATTCAACCCTGGCTTTTGTACGCGTTTTGTTTCGCATGATGCCTGCATCTTGGTGTAGAATGAAACGCATGGGCAATCGAGTAAATGGCGCGGAATCCACCGCGCGGCAAACGCCGGGAACCGAAGCCCTGAATGAGAGCGAGAACACTATCCTCGTTCAGTTCAGGGAACTCTGGCGCATCATCCTCGACCCGCACGCGAAGCGCGACCTCACAAGACTTGGCACGGCAATCTCGCTTGTGATCGCGCTCAACGCGATCGCCCAGATCCGGCTGAACAATTGGTCGGGCGCCATTTACAACGCCATCGACCACAAGGACTTCCCGCTTTTCATCTACCAGGCCGAGGTGTTTGTCGTCATCGTGAGCGCCCTCCTTTGCCTGGGCGTGGCGCAGACTTGGCTGCACGAACTACTGAAGGTCCGGCTCCGCAAGGCGGTCACCTTCGACCTTCTGGCCGAGTGGCTTGCGCCGCGCCGTGTCTTCCAGCTCAAGCAGAGCGGCGATATCAGCGCTAACCCCGACCAGCGCATCCAGGACGACGCAAGGCGGCTTTCCGAACTTTCCGTCGATCTGGCTGTGGGCCTTATTCAATCCTCGTTCCTTCTCATCGCCTTCATAGGCGTGCTGTGGGAGCTTTCCGCGCAAGTCAAATTCGTGAGCGGCGGCCGGGAATTTGCAATTCCAGGCTACATGGTCTGGGCTTCCCTGGCCTATTCCGTACTGGGCTCAACTATTACCTGGCTTGTGGGCCGGCCCCTGATCAAGGCCCATTCCGACCTGCGCTCCAAGGAGGCCAGATTCCGCTTTGCGCTTGTAAGAACAAGCGAGTCCGCGGACGAGATCGCACTTTTTCGCGGCGAGAGGCAGGAAAGGCGCTTTCTGAAGGGAACCGCCGAGGATTTGCTTGCCACCATGCGCCACATCGCCAACCGGCTCGCGGGCCTGACCTGGGTGACCGGCGGCTACGGCTGGTTTGCCATTATCGCGCCGCTGCTGCTGGCGGCCCCCGGCTATTTCCACGGCTCCCTCACCCTCGGCGACTTGATGATGATCGTCGGCGGCTTTAACCAGGTTCAAACGGCGCTGCGCTGGTACGTGGACAAGTTTCCCGTCATCGCGGAGTGGCGTGCCATGCTAAGCCGCATAAGCGCCTACCGCCGTGCCTTGCAGCGGCTGCCCCTGCAGGGAGCAAAGCCCACGAAAATCCACTACGAGGCCGGCGGGCAGTCGATTTCAATCGAGGATCTAGGGATCTCCTGGAATGGCGATCCGCCCATGAGGGTCCCGGATTTCAAGATCGAGCCGCACGAGCGCGTCTTGATCGAGGCTTTGCCGAAATCGGGCAAGAGCACCATCCACAAAACGCTTGCCGGCCTCTGGACTTACGGCAGCGGAACAGTGCGCGTTCCGCCGCAAGACCAAATACTGTTTCTGCCGCAACCGCCCTATCTGCCGATGGGCAGCCTGATGAGCGCACTGTCCTACCCGGACCCGTTGGACCGTTTCGGCAAGGAGGATGCCAAGGCGGCGTTGGAACGGGTGGGGCTTGGCCGGTGGGCGGACAGCCTGTATCTGGTCAAGCGCTGGGACAAGGAACTGGGCCTTGAGGAGCGCCGCCGGGTGATCCTTGGCCGTATGCTGCTGCACCGGCCGCAATGGGTCGTGCAGGATGAGTCCATCTACGAGCTGGACGAGGAAACACGGAAGACCGCGCTGTCCATCCTGGACGGCGAACTCAAGCAAACCGCTGTCCTGAGCATCGGCCGCCGCTATCCTAACGACACCTTCTATAAGCGCGTGCTTAGTCTCGAAACCGGCCGGACACGGCCGGGCAAACCGGACGATGCGCAAGAACCGCATCCCTCCCCAGCCCAGCCCTCTGCCCACGAGAAAAAGGGAGCAGCCGCACCGCGTGAGATGGCGTCCCCTCTCCCACTGGGAGAGGGACAGGGTGAGGGGTAATGCGCTATGTTTTAAGTCCCCCGCCCCTGCAACAGCCTGCGCCGGGCTGACACACACAGGGCAAGGGCAGCATAGGCCTCGCTAAAGCCTAGCACCTCAGGATGAGACCTAGTATTTTAGATACGAAGAGGACAATGCAATCGGGGCGGCCATGAAACCCACAACATCGCATAATCCAACCGCCGCGGCCGGCGCCACTGACGAAGCCCTGCTGGACTTGGTCCAGCGGCAATCCTTCGGATATTTCTGGGATTTTGCCCACCCGGAAAGCGGAATGGCGCGCGACCGGGGCCGCGCGGACGGCACGGTTGAGAACGATATGCTGGCCGTGGGCGGCACAGGCTTCGGCATCATGGCCATGATCGTGGCCGTGGAGCGCGGCTGGATCGCGCGCGAGGACGCGGTGGCCCGCCTTATCAAGATGCTGGACTACCTTGGCAAAGCGGACAGCTACAACGGCGTGTTCCCGCATTTTCTCGACGGCGCCACCGGCAAGGAAATGCCCTTATGGGCCGAAAACGCGGGCAGCGACATCGTCGAGACCTCCTTTCTCGCCGCCGGCTTCCTTTGCGCCCGCCAATATTTCAACCACGGCAACGCCTCCGAGAGCCAGTTGCGCGCGAGCATTACGAGCCTATGGGAGGCCATCGACTGGGACTGCCACACCAAGGACGGCAGCGCGCTTTACTGGCATTGGACGCCCGATGGCTTGAGGCACAAGATCGAGGGCTGGAACGAATGCCTCATTACCTACGTTGTCGCGGCCTCCTCTCCCACCCATCCCATTGGCGCAAGCTCCTATCACGAGGGCTGGGCCAAGGGGCCGGTTTTCAAGAACGGCAACGACTATTACGGCATCCGCCTGCCGCTTGGCCCCGAACTGGGCGGACCCTTGTTCTTCACGCACTACTCGTTCCTTGGGCTCGACCCGCGCGGCTTGAAGGACCGCCACGCCGATTACTGGCAGCAGAACCTCAATCACTGCCTGATCAATTACGAGCATTGCGTCCGCAATCCCTGCGGGCATAAAGGCTACGGCCCCGATTGCTGGGGCCTGACCGCGAGCGAAGGCGACAAGTGCTACGTCGCCCATGCCCCCAACGACGACAGAGGCGTGATCACACCGACGGCCGCGTTGGCGAGCTTCCCCTACACGCCGGTTCAATCCATGGCGGCGCTCCGCTGTTTCTTCAACCACGGCGACAAGCTTTGGGGCAAGTACGGCTTCGTGGACGCCTTCAATCCAACAACGGGATGGTACTCGAATGAGCACCTTGCGATCGATCAAGGCCCGATCGTCGTGATGATAGAAAATTACCGTAGCGGCCTGTTGTGGCGGCTGTTCATGAGCTGCCCGGAAGTAGGCCGGGGACTCGGCCTGCTGGGATTCGAGCAGCAGGCCCAGGTATGATGCCCGACCGGATCGATTGCTTCGCATGGCGGCGGCTGCGGAAGACCCCCTCACTCTGTCTCTCTCTCCAAGGGGAGAGAGGACGCCAGAAATTCCGCTGCGGGCAATTCGAGCGTCCTTCTCCCCTTGGGGAGAAGGACAGGATGAGGGGGGACTGAGCCAAGAATTCAACCGGACATGATATGGGCAGGCTTGGATGAAGGCAGCCTAGCTCCCAATAAAAGCGCAGTGAAAGGAGCGCCCTTACGATGGCGGATGAGCGCACACTAGAGCAGTGGGGCCGGGAGCTGGTGCACGGCTGCGCGGCCAAGCTCGCGAAGTCTATTTCGGCGACGGACCTTGTCATGAACCGCACCGGGTTCGGGCAAACCATCCGGCCGGCGCCTGGGTCCGTGCTTGCAAGCCCGTCGGTGGCGTTCGATCCCGGCGAGCCCGACTATTTCTTCCATTGGCTCCGCGACTCAGCCGCCATCATGAACGCCGCGTGCATCCTCGCGAAGGCGGGCGAACGCTCCGCCGATTGGGCGGCACTTATCGGCGAATACATTCACTTCAATATGGAATTGCGCAAGATCGACGGGCAGCGCTTCGTCGACACAAGCGACTTCCGGGCCAGAACCACGCCCGGTTTCCAGCAATTTTTGCGCTCCAACGAGGAGATCGCCGCCGTCCATGGCGGCTTCGTGCCGGGGGATGTCCGGTACAATACGGACGGAACTCTGGATTTCATCCGCTGGAACCGGCCCCAATACGACGGTCCGGCCGCGCGCGCGCTGGTGGCGATGCAGTTCGAGGAAGACGCCATTCCCATGTCCGGGGAGACAAAAGCGCACCTGTCCGAGCTGATCCATTTTGATCTGGCTTACACAGCCAAGAATGCGGGCCACCCCTGCTACGACATCTGGGAGGAGGAATTTGCCCAGCACTACTGCACGGTCCTCGTTCAGACTGCGGCGCTGGAGCGCGGCGCCACCCGCGCCAGGCGCGACGGCAAAATCGCCGAGGCCGAGTTCTTTGGCGGCAAAGCCAAAGAACTGCGCGAAATGCTCGACGGCTTCTGGTCGCCCAGCCTCGGCATTTACCGGAGCCGTATGCCTGGCGCGACCGGGGAAAGCCCGAAAGCACTCGATTTCGCGGTTATCCTTGGGGTACTGCACGCCGGCCTCGATGAGGGCCAGCACAGCCCTCAAGACGAGCGGGTCTTGCGGACCGTCAAGAAACTGAAAGAGCTGTTCACGGCGGAATACGCGATTAACAGCGGCGGCGGGCACGGGATCATGTTCGGCCGCTACAAGGGTGACGATTACGTCAGCGGTGGCGCCTATTACTTCTCGACCTTCGGCGCGGCGGAATTCTATTACCGCGCGGCCGTGGCGATACCTAGCGACAAGGCGGCCCTGATCGAAAGAGGCGACGCCGTTCTCACCCGCGTCCGGAGTTTCATCCCCGAATCGGGGCACCTCACGGAACAATTCGACCAGAAAACCGGCGCGCAAACCTCCGCCAAGGACCTCTCCTGGAGCTACGCCGCCTTCATCACCGCGTGGCAGGCGCGGCGGATAGCGCTGGGGCAAAGGGGGCTATAATGAAGCGAATCTCCCCTCACCCTGTCCCTCTCTCCATGGGAGAGGGTACGCTTGAATTCTCGCCGCGGATAGTTCAGGGGTCCCCTCTCCCATGGAGAGAGGGACAGGGTGAGGGGAGCGAGCCATGAGCAAGCCGCCACGCATTTTCCGCACGCCGCGCGAGGCCGGGCTTGGCCTGCTCAGGATCAAGAACGCATCGGGGCTTGAAATTTCCGCCCTTCCAAACGGCTGCCTGTTTGCAATCGAGCATGACGATGGCCGAGGCCGCGTGATGCTGAACCAAGCGCTGGGCTCGCCGTTGGGCGGCTCCATCGCGCGCATTCTTTTACGGACGGAGGCCTGGACGGCCGAGGCCGTTGGCCCCAGCGCAGCCGTGCGGTTCGGCGCGGGCCAGGATCGGTTCGTCTGGGCCGGCGAAACCGGCGGGCTGCACACCCGCGTCACCCTCTGGCTGCATCCCACGCAAAACATCTGGGCATGGCGCCTTGAGGCACGCAACGCCGGCGCGGCCGCGGTTTCCTGCGACGCGGTCTTCGTCCAGGATCTGGGGCTCGGCGAGCGCAACTTCGTGACCGGCAACGAGGCCTTCGCGTCGCAATATATCGACCATCACGTCGCCGGGCATCCGCGCTTCGGGTCGGTCGTCATGAGCCGGCAGAATCTGCCTCAGTGCGGCCGCCATCTTTGGGCCGCGCATGGCTGCTTCGAGGGCGCGAAAAGCTTCGCCACGGACGCGCTTCAGCTCTTCGGGCCGGGCTATCGCGACGCCGCCTCAGCCGATCTGCCCTTCGGAACGAGCCTGCGGGGCGTGCGGCTACAGCATGAAGCAGCCTGCGCCATCCTGCAAAGCGGGGTGCGAAGCCTTGCGCCGGGAGAGGAAGCCGCGTGGACCTTTTTCGGCACGTTCAACCCCGATCATTGCGCGCCGTCCAGCGATGAGGACTTGGCCCGGATCGAGGAAGAGGCCAAGAGCGCGCTATCCGCATTTGCACCGTCCGAAATCGCGTTGGCCGCGCCGATGCGCAGCATCGTCCAGGACGCGCTTCCGCTTCGGTGCGATCTTGCGGGCGAAGCGATCCATTCCACAAGCCGCCTGCACGAAGAATGGCGGGATGGCCGCCTGCTCTCCTATTTCGTGGAAGAGGGCGCGCTCAACCGCCATGTGGTGCTGCGCGAAAAAGACCGGCTCATGAAGCGCCGCCACGGCTCGATCCTCAAGACCGGGCAAAGCCTTCTGCCCGATGAAAACGCGCTTTCGGCAACCTGCTGGATGCACGGCGTCTTCGCGGCGCAGCTCGGCGGCAGCGCGCTGCACAAGCTCTTTTCCGTCTCCCGCGACGCCTACAACATCGTCAGAACCGGCGGCCTGCGCATGCTCGCCGAAATCGCGGGCGAATGGCGGCTTTTAACGCTGCCGTCGTATTTCGAGATGGGCTTAAGCGACTGCCGCTGGGTTTACCGCACGGAGAGCCGCACGATCACCGTTCAGGCCGTGGCGTCCGCCGGGGACTCCGCGTTCCAGTGGGAAATCGCCGTCGAGGGCGAGCCCTGCCGGTTCCTGATTTTCGGGCAGCTCGTGCTGGGCGAACGCGATTTCAACCACGCCGGGATTGTCGAGGTGGACGGGGAGGCGAAGCGCTTCACCTTCCGGCCGGACCCAGAGTCGCTCTGGGGCAAGACCTATCCGGACGCGGCCTATCGTCTTGTCACCAGCACACCCGGCGAGGCCGAGGCGCTCGGCGGCGACGAGCTGCTTTTTGCGGACGGCCAGCCGCGCGGCATGCCCTATATCGCGATGCGCACCGCGCCCACCCGCACGTTCCGCTTCGCGGTGGTGGGCTCGATGACCGATCCCGCCGAGGCGGCCCGGCTTGCCCGGAAATACGAAGGCGATGTGAGCATACCCGCGATGCTGCGCGTGGCTACCGGGTTCTGGTCCGGCATAAGCCGCGAGGTGCGCTTCCAAGGCGGTGGCGAAGAGGCCGCCAGCCTCACCACGCTCTTCCCATGGATGGTCCACAACGCGCTCATCCACCTGTCCGCGCCGCATGGCCTTGAGCAATACGAAGGTTCGGCATGGGGCACCCGCGATGTCTGCCAGGGGCCGGTCGAGTTCCTGCTGGCGCTCGAACATGACGGCCCGGTGCGGGAAATCCTAAAGATCGTTTTCGGGCGGCAATTTTCGTCCGGCGCCTTCCCGCAATGGTTCATGCTGAAGCCTTACGGCATGATCGAAGGCGCGCAAAGCCACGGCGACATTCCGATTTGGCCGCTGAAGGCGCTTTGCGACTATATCGAATGCACGGACGATAGGACGATTTTGTCCGAGCCGGTGCCCTGGCGGGACGGAAGCGGCGAATGCAGCATCGCCGGCCATTGCGAGCGCCTGCTCGCGCATTTGGAGGCGCAGTTCATTCCTGGCACGCACCTCGTCCGGCTCGGCGAAGGCGACTGGAACGACTCGCTGCAGCCCACCGATCAGGCATTGAAAGAGTGGACGGTCAGTAGCTGGACCGTTGGCCTCCTCTTCCAGCAGCTCCGCCGCTATGCGGAAATCCTGCGCCGCGCGGGCCAACCCGCCACGGCGAGCCGGCTTGAGGAGCTGGCGGAGGCCATGCGCGCCGATTTCAACCGGCACCTCATCCGCGACGGCATCCTGGCCGGCTATGCCATTTTCAACCCATTAGGTCAGGTGCAACAGCTTCTTCTGCACCCGGCGGACCGCAAGACCGTCGTAAATTATTCGCTGATCCCGATGACCCGCGCCATCGCGGGCGGCATGTTCACCCCCGAACAGNNGCCGAGTCCTCTCCATTCTTCGGCCGCGAGGTTGGGCTCATGTACGTCCACTCCCATCTCCGCTATTGCGAGGCCGAGGCCATGCTGGGCGAGGAGCAAGCCTTCTGGGACGGGCTTCAGATCGCCAGCCCCATCGGGGTGACCGAGCGCCTGCCGAATGCCACGCTCCGGCAGCGCAACAGCTATTTCACCAGCAGCGACGCGGCCTTCCGCGACCGTTACGAAGCCTTCGCGGAGTGGCATCGCCTGAAGGATGGGGCGGTGGAAGCCGATGGGGGCTGGCGCATCTATTCCAGCGGACCCGGCCTGTTCATCCAGATTCTCGTCAGCAGGCTCGCCGGCCGGCGCCGGGATGGCGGCAAGCGCCTCTGCTCTCCCGCGGTCCAAGGCGTCAGCCTGGAATGGAACGTGGGCTGAAAGCAAAAAGGGCCCGTTCCGGGGCCCTTTAACTGCCAGAGAGGCAGCGCGCCTGCCAGCCATATCCAGCCGCCAGTGCGTTTGACAGCTACCAATAGCAGCAGCTACCGCCGTAATAGGGGCGGTAATAGCCGCCATAATAATTGGGATAGCCCCAACCACCCCCCCAAACACTCACGCCGGGACCCATCGCAAAGCCGTAGCCAAGCGGCCATCCCCAACCCAAGCCGATTGCAAATGGAGGACCCCAATAGCCCCGGCGGTAAACCCGGTGATGCCGATAGGCGTAGTGCCTGACGTGACGCACCTGGACCAGGTTTTCGCTTTTGGCTGTTTGAACGTAGGCTTTGCCCAGATCAGGCGCGGGCGGAGCTGCCGCCGCTCCATTTGGGCTCATAAGGCAGAGGCCGAGCGCCGCCGCCACATAGATCGTTGCGTTCGCTTTTCGCATATCGAGACCTCCTCACGATTTGTGCCGGTGCCCCAATCCCAACGACTATCCATCTCCTTTGCTTGCCCGGTATGCAGTCTACGGCCAGCCGGATTAACAAAAAGTGACCACCTACATTTCGTGGCGATGCGGCCACTTTCCGGTGTTTGTGCCCAATACACAGCACATTCCCCTTCACCCCAGCCGTCTCTGCAAGCTCGCCAAGGCGAGCTTGCAACTCAAAGTGTCCGCATTCGCTTGCGGTGGGGTGAGATGAGATTCGCCGGCCACATGCCTCATCCATTAGCAATTGCGGGAATTACAGCGGAAAAGCGGTGGGGACACCGTGCTTTATCCGGTGCAGGCGCTCGCAATGGCCAAGAACCTTGAAGGCGAACTGGAGATCCTCCGCGCTTTCGGTGAAATGCGCCCAGCTATCGGTGTGCAGCGGCACAATCGAAGCGCCGGTAAACGCACAGGCCGTTTCGATGGCGTCGTTGGTGTTCATGGTCAGGTTGAACTTGCCGCGCGTTTGCGCAGCGCCCGCGAAAAGCAGCACCAAGCCTGGCGCAAACCGCCGCTGCACCTCGGCGACGCCATCGAACCACACGGTGTCGCCGGTGACGTAAAGCGGCTTGAACGCGCTCGTTCTTGAGGACAGCACAAAGCCGACGACATCGCCGGCCAGCGGCTCGATGCCCACCGGGCCATGCCGCGCGGGCGTGGCCGTCACGACCACCGTATCGCGGTTGGCTTCGATCTCGCGCGTTTCCCAGGGAGCAAGCCCTTCGGCATTGCCGCCAAGGCGGAGCGCTCCAACCTTGGTGGTGAGCACCCGGCGGGCCTTCGGCAGAAAAGCGCGGCCGGCAAGGTCGAGATTGTCGGCGTGCTGGTCGTGGCTCAACAGCACCGCGTCGATCCGGCCCAACTCATCCGTGCGCAACGCGGGCCGCGCGGTCTTCTTCAAGGTCACATGGGGGAGCTGATAATCGCCGGGATCGTCGAAGGTCGGATCGGTCAGGAAGCGCAGGCCGCCAAGCTCGATAAGCGCGGTCGGCCCGCCGATCAGGGTTATTGTCGCGTCGGTCATTTTCGTTTCCTCGACGAAGCCCCGCATATTCGCGGCCAAGCCGGCAGCACCGCCTGTGGCAAGGGACAGTGCCGGGCACGCGCCTTCGGCCCCGTAGGAGGACAAAATAGCGCGCAATTACCTAAATGCGAAAGCCTCTTGTAGGTCCGGCCGCTAAGAATGCGTCAAAAATAACCGCGCCGCCTCGCGAGGATTACAAACAGGCCTGCTGCGCCTTCTGCACGGCCGCGGCGAGCCCCTCCAGCGAGTACTGGTCGGTGGTTGCCGTGCCCTTGGCCGAGGTCGCCTTCACGACCATGGCGCCGCCGCCCGTCATCGCGGCCAGGAGCTTCTGCTCGTCGGCCAAATCCTTGGTGTAGGCCTTGTCGTCATCGCCCGGCAGCGTGAAGCTGCGTCCACCAGCCGTGACAGCCGCCACCGATTTCGGCTTTATCGCATAGCCAAGTTTGACGCTGATCTCGTTGCGGACGCCCTCCTTCTGCCAAGCAGTCACATAGAACACCACGGGCGTACGCTTCGCCGCCGCCGCCTTGGGCTCCATATCCGTCGGCGCGGAAGCGGCGAAACATACCCGCCCGCCCGTATCCTCGTGGATGAAAACCGACCAGTCCCCGATCTTTTCGAGGAGGCGTGCTTTCGGGACGGCAGGGCCGGGAGGGGGAGTAACCGCCGCCACGACCGCTGGAGCGGGCTTCTTGGCCGCGGGAGCGGGAGCAGCCGCGGCGGCAGGCTTGGGCTTCGGCGGATGGGCAGGTTTGGGCTTCGCTGGCTGCTGCTGCGGAGCCGGCTGCTGCTGTTGTTGTTGCTGCTCGGTGTCGAAGTCCTGGGCGGCGGCAAGCGGCGCAAAAGCTGCCATGAGCATTGCCGAAAGGAGCAGACGAGCCTGCATTTCTAAGAATTCCCCCTCTTCGCAAGCCTAGCCTTTGCCGACGGCCAGAAAAGCGGTCAAGTGATACTGTAACGCTCACCGGCCTCCAGGATGCTTGCCGGTTTTGTCCGCTGAAGCCATCCGGTCCGGAAATGTCCCCAGGCTGCGTACGCGGTCATACATCACAATCGCTCCAGCCATGGCGACATTTATGCAGAAAGCGGTCGGAATTTTGATCGTGTAGTCGCAACGCGAAAGAAGTTCGCCGGAAAGCATGCCAAGCTCTGGCCCAAGCACGTAAGCCGCATGCAGTGGATGACGGAAGGCGGGCAAATCCGTGGCGCCCTCGATCAGCTCCACGCCGACAAGCTTGCAGTGCAGCGGCAAAACCATCTCGCCAGCGTTGGCCCAATGATACATGGGCAAATGGTGCGAGGCCTTGGAGGTGTCGGCGTGCGACTCGAACGCCCTCGGATGCGCACCGATGGTGAAAAAAAATTTCGCGCCGAAGGCATGGGCGGAACGCTGCAGGTTGCCCAAATTCAGGGGCTTCGATATCCGTTCCGCTCCGATGGCAAAGTATCCGCGCATCCAGGCGCCTTTTCGCGTAGTGTGGCGCCGGCCGTCATCCGCGCGCAGCGGAAGGGACCGGGCTTATTTTCACTGAGGTAGGCGATGAAGGCAGTTCTATGCAAGTCTCTCGATGGGCCAGACGCGCTTGAGATCTGCGAATTGCCTGCCGCCGCACCCGGCGAAGGCGAGGTGGCGATCCATGTTGCGGCCGTTTCGCTCAACTTCTTCGACACGCTGGTGTTGTACGGAAAATATCAGAACCGGCCTGAGCTGCCCTTTTCGCCCGGCGGCGAGGTGGCGGGCACCGTCGCCAGCATCGGGCCGGGCGTTCAGGGCCTCAGCGCCGGCCAGCGCGTGCTGGCCTACACCGGCGGCAATGGCTGCCGCGAGCAGGTGCTTGTGCCGGCCGGGGCCGTGATCTCGCTGCCGGATGGCGTTTCCGATGAAGCCGCCGCCGCGATCCCGATAGCCTACGGCACGGCCCTGCATGGGCTTGAAGATCGCGGGCGCCTGAAGCCGGGAGAGACGGTGCTGATCCTTGGCGCGACCGGCGGAGCGGGGCTTGCCGCCGTGGAAGTTGCGCGCAGGCTTGGCGCCAAGGTGGTCGCGGCAGGCACCTCGGACGAGAAACTCAAGATCTGCGAAGAACGTGGCGCCCACCAGCTCCTCAACCTGACAAACATCGACGTTAAGGAAGCGGTGCGGAGCCTCAACGGCGGAAACGGTCCCGACATTATTTTCGATTGCATCGGCGGCCCATACGCGGAGCCTGCCCTGCGCGGGATGGACTGGGGCGGCCGCTATCTCGTGGTCGGATTCGCGGCCGGCGAGATCCCCAAGATCGCGCTGAACCTGGTGATGCTGAAGGCCTGCGAGCTGATCGGCGTGTTCTGGGGCCGGCATGTGAAACGCGATCCGGCCGTTTTCGCGGACCAGATGGCGCGGCTCTTGGACTGGTGCGCGAAAGGCGAGATCCGCCCGCATATCGACCATGTGTTTCCGCTTGAGCAGACGGCGGAGGCCATCCGCATGATCGAGAGACGGCAGATCAAGGGCAAGGTCATCGTCAAGCCGTAACTGCCCGGAACTCCCGGTATCCGCAAATTTGAGTGCGTGCAGCCTCCGTCTCCCGCCACGCAGCCTCCGCGCTAAAAGGCCACACTCGCCAACCTTGGGTCGCAAGTTTGGTGCAAGGTTCACCCTGTTATTCACACATCCAGGAAATTGAGGGGTTCCGCAGGATGTATGGCCTGGGCGAGGCCATGGTTCGCGTGGGCACATTCGTTAAGGGCGAAGCCGGTTGGGCACGGTTTTCGCACGGGGGGAGGAATGATGCCGTTCAAGCCGGCTTCGGCCGTTTGCCAGGAATCGGCACTGCTGGCAGAGCAGTGCAGGCGGCAATTGGCCCGCCTTCGGATGAGTTCCATCGAGGCGTTTACCTTCAACGAAACCGCGCGCGGTTTTCTGCAAACGGCTGGATGGACGCCACCACGCCATTATGAGGAAGCCCGGCCTATGGAGCTTGACCCATTGCCCGTCGTGAGGGGCGGCGACTCCAGCTGGAACGAGCGCGCCGAGGAAACCCGCCTTTTCGCGGAAAAGGTCAAAGACGCGAACCTCAGACGCGAGTTGATGGCGATCGCCGAGCTTTATGGCAGGCTCGCCGGCGCTGAGCCAGCCGGGCATGCTTTACCTCACATTGGCGCGATGGCCGCATGAGCCAACTGCCCAGGCGCTCCGGCTTCATTATGTGAACGCGCAAAGCGAGCGCTTGCGGGACGGCCGGCAGATCGCACAGTTGCGCATCGAGACTCCATTCGTTACCTAAGCCGCATGGCCGCACCGCAGAAAAAAACTTCCGGCGCCGAAATCGAGGAGCTGATCGCATTGCTCGCCCGCATGCCGGGCCTCGGGCCGCGCTCGGCACGCCGCGCCGCGCTGCATCTCATCAAGAAGCGCGAGCAACTGCTGCTGCCGCTCGCCCGCGCGATGGGGCTGGCGGCCGAGAAGATCGCCATCTGCCAGGAATGCGGCAATATCGACACACAGCAACCCTGCGCTATCTGCCAGGACTTGAGCCGCGACCCCTCGCTGATCTGCGTAGTGGAGGAGGTCGGCGACCTCTGGGCTCTGGAGCGGGCGGGCATCGTGAGTTCGCGCTATCATGTGCTCGGCGGCACGCTGTCGCCGCTGGACGGGCGCGGTCCGGACGACCTGTCCATCGCGAAGCTCGTGGAGCGGGCGCACGCGCCCGAGGTCCGCGAGATCATCCTCGCGCTGAACGCGACCGTCGAAGGCCAGTCGACCGCGCATTACCTCGCGTCCGAGCTGGAAGGCCTGCCGCTGAAGCTCACGCGGCTCGCGCGCGGAGTGCCCATCGGCGGCGAGCTGGATTATCTCGACGAGGGCACGCTCGCGGCCGCCATCAAGCTGCGCCAGCCGCTATAGTGCAGCCCTAACGCATTAAGAGCGGCCCGCCGTTGCCCTCTCAGCCTTCTTGATGGCGGGCATGATCTTATCCGCGATGATTTCCGGGCTGAGCGGCCCAGGGTGGCGGTAGACGATCTTGCCATCGCCGTCGATCACAAAGGTCTCCGGCACACCGTAGACGCCGAAATCGATGGCGACGAAGCCGTTCTCATCCGCCCCGATGGCGCGATAGGGATTGCCGTGGGTCGCAAGGAAGCGGCGCGCGGCCTCGGGCTTGTCTTTGTAGTTGATGCTAAAGAGCGGGATGCCCTGCTGGCCCAACTCGATCAGCAGCGGGTGCTCAGCCACGCACGGTGCGCACCAAGTGGCCCAGACGTTCAGTACGCTAACCTTGCCGGTCTTGAACGCGGCCGAGGAAAGCCCCGGCGTCGGGCCGTTATCGCCCTGCGCATTGGGGATCGGGGCGAGCGCGAACTCCGGCACCGGCTTACCGATCAGCGCCGAAGGCAAATTGGACGGGTTACCCGTGCGGAGCGCGATGAGCAGGAGCAAAAGGAGCATCGCTACGAGAACGAGCGGCAAGAGCAGCGTCGCTTTGGGCTTCGCGTTGCCCGGCGTTTCTTCGGGGGAGGCGCTTGCGGTCATGTTCAGTTCTAAAGCTCCTGCTGCGAAGATCTGCGCCGCAAGCCCCTGCGCTCCAGGCCGGCCAAGCGCTGCTGCTGCTCGCGCTCCCCGGCCCAGGCCCAGACGATGAGGCCGCCGATCAATAGCACGGCGGCGCCGTACGAAATCCAGATGAAGCCCGCGTTAGGCCCAAGATCAAACATTAGCTGCCTCCCCGCCGCCGCGCACATGGATGGCAATCATTGCCTCGCAGCGCCGCCGCAAAATTTCCGCGCGCATCGCCTTCATGTGCAGCGCGACGAAGAGCAAGGTGAAAGCGAAGGCCATGACCAGAAGCGGGATCAGCAAAGCCGGATGAATGGTCGGGCCGCCGGCGCGGATCACGCTCGCGGGCTGATGGAGCGTGTTCCACCAATTTACCGAGAACTTGATGATGGGAATGTTCACCGCGCCGAGAAGGCTCAGGATCGCGGCGGCCCGGCCAGCGCGGCCCGGATCGTCGATCGCCTGGCGCAGCGCGATCAGGCCCAGATAGAGGAAGAACAGAATAAGAACCGAGGTCAGGCGCGCGTCCCAGACCCAATAGGCGCCCCACATCGGCTTGCCCCAAAGCGAGCCGGTGAGAAGCGCAAGCAGCGTGAAGGTGGCGCCAATGGGCACTGCTGCCTTGGCCGAAACATCTGCCAGCGGATGCCGCCAAATGAGATAGCCCGCCGAGGAGATGGCCGTAAGCGTGTAGCAGGCCATGGACAGCCAGGCCGCTGGCACATGGATGAACATGATCCGCGCCGCTTGGCCTTGCAGATCGTCGGGCGGCGCCCGGAAGGACATTGCGAGGCCCGCCGCGATCAGAAGCGCCGTCACCAAAGCTAGCCTTGGCAAAATCTCGCCGCTCATCCGCATGAAGGGGGTGGGGTTGGCGAGGTTGGCGATGCGCGAATGATTGCTGGCCTCCAGCGAGACGACGAGGATGAACAAGCCGAGGATGCCCACAACCACCATGATCTCTGGCACCCACCACAGCCATGTATCCCAGCCGGGATTGCCGTTCGCTTCAAGGTTGGCGACGCCCACGTAATAGCGGGAAACGCTCCAGCCGATTGCCAGCACCATAAACGCCAGCCAGCCACGCAATGCCGGCCCAAACATGGTGTCTTCAGCGGGTGCGCGCACCGTTTGCGGTTCAGAAAGTCCGGACATCTAAGGTTCCCAGCATTTAGCGCTGATATAGGCTCATTCTAGCCCCAGGCGAAGGGCAAGGGCAGCGGCAAATGGCATTGCCGCCACTGAAAACAGAGACAGAGCAAAAAGCAAGAGGATGCTTTGCTCGAACGCTCCTGCCGAAGTGGCCATCGCGCCCACGCCGAAGATCAGGAAGGGAGTGAAAAGCGGCAAAATGAGGAGCGGCAGTAGTAGCGCGCCTTTCCGCAAGCCCAGCGTGAGCGCCGCGCCTGCCCCTGCGACGAAGCTGACGCCAACGGTTCCGGCCAGCAGCGCGGCCAGCAGCTTGGGCAGCGCCTCCGCCTGAATGTTGAGCAAGAGCCCGGCCAGCGGCGTGACCACGATCAAGGGCACGCATGTCGTCACCCAATGCGCGATGCTTTTCGACGCGGCGATAAGCTCGGCCGGAAGCGGCCCCAGTACAAGCGCATCGAGCGATCCATCGTCACGGTCCTCCTGAAACAAGGCATCGACAGATAGAACGGCTGAGAGCAGGAAAGAAATCCAAAGGATACCCGGCGCGATCCGGCTTAAAAGGTTCAGGTCCGGCCCGAGCCCCAGCGGGATGATGGCGACGGCGACAAGATAAAAGCCAAGCGCTGTGCCAACGGCCGACCCCTGGCGGAGGGCAAGGCGGAGATCCCGGCCTATGAGTGCGAGGAAGGCGTTCATATCAGATCCGGGCGGGAGGTTGGCGGAATGAACTGAGCGAATCTCCCCTCACCCTGTCCCTCTCCCATGGGGAGAGGGACAGGGTGAGGGGTTGAACCCTTAGTTATTTTGACACTTCGGTTCATTGCGCAGGTTGCGGCTTGCCAAGCTCCAAAATTAGGGCATCCGGCAGCGCCAGATCGAGGTGGGTTGAAACGATGGCGAGCCCGCCCGAGGCGAGGTGAGCGGCGATGGCGCGTTCGAGAAGTCTGGTCGAGGCTACATCGAGTGCCGCCTGCGGCTCGTCGAGAAGCCAGACCGGCCGGCGTGCCGCAAGTAACCGCGCGAGGCCAAGCCGCCGCGCCTGCCCCTGCGATAGATGACCCGCGCTGAAGCTCGCCAGGTTCAAGAGGCCGAACGCGTCAAGCGCGTCCTCCGCCGCCTCGACATCCGCCGCGCCGCTATAAAAGCCCTGCCAGAAGCTCACATTCTCGATGACCGAGAGCCGCGGCTTTATGCCGTTCGCGTGGCCGATGTAGTGGTAGACGCCCTCGTCAGCCGGCTTGGAAGCGCAAGCGGCAGGCCGGATGACCTCGATGCCGCCAGCGGCAGGCTGCAAATATCCCGCGATGGTCCGCAGAAGCGTCGTCTTGCCGGACCCGTTCGGCCCGCGCAGTGCAAGCGCCCGTCCCGCCTCCACCCTGAACGAAATGCCGGACACAACCGTCCTGCCGCCGCGCTGGCAGTCGAGCCCCTCCGCTACCACGGCCTCCACGGCCAAGGTGCGGCTTAACGCCAGGTTCGCGCCAGGAATTGGCTCAATTCTTGCCAAGGAGAAGGTCCCGCCCCGTTTCAATACGCCGGCCTATCCTTATGTTAGGGAGGCCAGCACTCACAAGCCGGTTTTTCGCATGCAAGGGAGAATCTGCTGTGGCATCCTTAACTTCACGCTCGCTCGACAGCTTCCGCTGCCGCAAAACGCTGACCGTCGAGGGCAAGGCGTACGAATATTTCTCGCTGCCGGATGCCGAGGCGCACGGCTTGCCCGGAATTTCCGCCTTGCCTTACTCGCTGAAGGTGCTTCTGGAAAACCTCCTGCGTTTCGAGGACGGCAGCACGGTAACGGCCGATGACATCGGGGCCATGGCGCAATGGCTTGCGGCCAAAAGCTCCACGCACGAAATCGCCTTCAGGCCCGCCCGCGTGCTGATGCAGGACTTCACNNGTGGTGGACCTTGCCGCGATGCGGGACGCGATGACCGCCCTTCATGGCGACACCGCCAAGATCAATCCGCTGGTGCCGGTCGATCTGGTTATCGACCACTCGGTGATGGTGGACAGTTCCGGCAGCGCGCGCTCGCTTGAGATCAACACGGAGCTGGAATATCGGCGCAACAAGGAGCGCTACGAGTTCCTGCGCTGGGGTAGCCGGGCTTTCGCTAATTTCCGCGTCGTGCCGCCCGGAACCGGCATCTGCCATCAGGTCAACCTCGAATATCTCGCGCAAACCGTCTGGACGAAGGAAGAAGGCGGCGTCACCCAGGCTTTCCCCGATACGCTGGTTGGCACCGACAGCCACACGACCATGATTAACGGCCTCGCGGTGCTGGGCTGGGGCGTGGGCGGCATCGAGGCNNGGCGTGACCGCGACCGACCTCGTGCTGACGGTGACGCAGATGCTGCGCAAGAAGGGTGTTGTCGGCAAATTTGTCGAGTATTGCGGCCAAGGGCTCGACTCGCTCTCCCTGGAAGACCGCGCGACGATGGCGAACATGGCGCCGGAATATGGCGCGACCTGCGGCTTCTTCCCCGCCGGCAAGGATACGATCGATTATCTCCGCTCCAGCGGCCGCGATCCGCATCGCGTCGCGCTGGTGGAAGCCTATGCCAAGGCGCAAGGAATGTGGCGCGAGGCAGGCTCGGCGGACCCGGTTTTCACCTCCACGCTCGAACTCGACCTCTCCACTGTCGAGCCGAGCCTTGCCGGGCCGCGCCGCCCGCAAGACCGGGTGCCGCTTGCCCGCGCCGCGGATGGCTTCAGCGATGCGCTAGCAGAGATGCGAACCGCGCAGCCCGGCAGCGACGGCGCAAACATGGAGAGCGAAGGCGGGATGGTTCGGCCCCTTGAAAAATCGGGGCCGGTCGAGGGCGAGACCTATTCCATCGCGGACGGCCACGTGGTCATCGCGGCAATCACCTCTTGCACGAACACGTCGAACCCGAACGTCCTCATCGCCGCAGGCTTGCTCGCGCGCAATGCGGTTGAGAAGGGCCTGAAGCCGAAGCCATGGGTGAAGACCTCGCTCGCACCCGGCAGCCAGGTGGTTACAGATTACCTGACCAAATCGGGCCTGCAGGCCGATCTCGACGCGCTGGGCTTCAACCTCGCCGGCTATGGTTGCACGACCTGCATCGGCAATTCCGGGCCGCTCCCCGCACCGATCTCGAAGGCAATCCAGCAGAACGATATCGTCGCCGCAGCCGTTCTCTCTGGCAACCGCAACTTCGAGGGCCGCATCAATCCCGATGTACGCGCCAACTATCTGGCTTCGCCTCCGCTGGCCGTCGCCTATGCGCTGGCGGGCACAATGAAGCTGAACCTTGCCGCCGATCCGATCGGCACCGGCAAGGACGGCGCGCCCGTATTCCTGAAGGACATCTGGCCTTCCTCCAAGGAAATCGCCGGATTCGTCCGCACCTACGTCACGCCGGACCTGTTCAAAGCCCGCTACGCCAGCGTTTTCGAAGGCGGCGAGCGCTGGCAGGCGGTAGGCGGCTCGAAAACCGGCCTGACCTACGAGTGGGACAAAGACTCCACCTATGTGCGGAACCCGCCCTATTTCGAAGGGCTGGCGGCCGGCGCTCCCGCCGCGCCCGCCGATATCGAGAACGCGCGCGTGCTGGGCCTCTTCCTCGACTCCATTACGACGGACCACATCAGCCCGGCCGGCTCCATCAAAAAGACCAGTCCGGCGGGGATCTATCTCCTCGACCGCAACGTCTCCGTGGCGGACTTCAACTCCTACGGTGCGCGGCGCGGCAATCACGAGGTGATNNAACATCCGCATCAAGAACCAGATGGTTCCGGGCGTCGAAGGCGGCGTAACCGTCCATTATCCGGGTGGCGAGCAACTGCCGATTTACGATGCTGCGATGCGCTACAAGGCGGAGGGCGTGCCGCTCGCCGTTTTCGCTGGCCGCGAATACGGCACGGGATCGAGCCGCGATTGGGCCGCGAAGGGCACCTGCCTTCTCGGCGTACGCGCGGTGATCGCGCAGAGCTTCGAGCGCATCCACCGCTCCAACCTCGCCGGCATGGGCATACTGCCGCTGGTGTTCGAGGAGGGCATGTCCTGGCAGAAGCTTGGGCTCAAGGGCAACGAGACGGTGACGATCGCGGGCATCGGCAATCTGTCGCCGCTTGCGAAAATCACGGCACACATCGCTTTCGCTGACGGTACGGCAAAGGACGTGCCGCTCGTCTGCCGGATCGATACGCTCGACGAGCTGAACTACTTCAAGAACGGCGGCATTCTGCATTACGTGCTGCGCAACCTCGCCGCTGCTTGATTGCGGAAACATGCCCGGACTCCCTCTCCCTGTGGGAGAGGGTTGGGGTTATGCCCTATGGCTATGGCTCATCCATCGCCAGTGCGCAAATTGTGGAACAAACCACTTACAATTAATCCAGATCGCGCGTTTTGTTGCAACCATACCGCTTTTAAATGGAAAAGTTTATCAAACGTAAGGGTGCGGCTAATAGACTCTTGCGTGTGGGGCGTGCTGCTGCAACACTGTTTAGATAACCTCATGGTGGAGCTGGGCACAACGCGTGCGAAGCATATCGTGCGCGAGGTGAAGGATATCTGTAGGAGATCTCAGCAACGCCCAAAAAATCCAAGGGGAGGCAATGCTGCATGACCGAGATTCCACGCACGCCATTCGAGCAATGGCATAAGATAGCCCAGAAATTTGCTCGGCATTCGCCGGAATCCGTGGCTTGCCCCTGCTGCAACAGCACCTCGCTCAGCGTGAAGGATGTGGAATACGGTTTCGGCTACGATAAGGGCGTGCAGCGCTATATTACTTGCGGATGCTGCGGCGCGTTCACGAGCGTGAACATCAAGCGCGCGGGCGAAGACCAAGAGATCAAGGCCGCGGGCGAAACGTTGCTTCCGGTTACCTCCGGCCGCGTTTAGGCTCGGCAGCGTCCGTATTGCTGCCGTCATTCCCGCGCAAGCGGGAATCCATTTCTCAAGTTGGAAAAAGCTCTTATATGGGTCCCCGCTTTCGCGCATACGCGCTAACATAGCGTCGCGACCGTCGTCCCCGCGAAGGTGGGGACCCATGGTAACCTCTTGCCACCATAGGCTTTGGGGGCTGCCCATGGATTCCCGCATTCGCGGGAATGACGCCAAATCGCACGCAAATTTCCGCTATGTTAGCGCCAATGCGCTTTCGCGGGGACGACGCTGCGGCAAGCTTCTCCCAAAACTAATGCCGCGCGGGTTGGATCGTCCGGCGGACTTCGGCGCGCAGCAGATCGATGGGCGCCAAGCCGTCCTTCGCCTTCTCGAAATGCCAATAGGTCCAGCCATTGCAGGCGGCGCGCCCTTGCGCCTTCGCGCCGATGGAATGAATGGAGCCGCGCATCCCGTCCCATAGCAGCGAGCCGTCGGCCATGATCTGCGCCCGGATCCGTGCCTTGGCATCGAAGAGTGCCTCGCCGGGGCGCAACATACCCAGCTCCAGCACCATGCCGAAGGGCACGCGCGGCTCGGCCCGCTTCGAAACGATAGGGTCCGCGGTCTTGGTGTCGAACGGCTCCACCGCCGCAAGACGCTCCTGCGCGGCTACCACGTAATCGTGATCGCGTTCGATGCCCAGATAGCGCCGGCCGAGCGACTTCGCGGCGGCGCCCGTGGTGCCAGTTCCGAAGAAGGGGTCGAGCACCAGATCGCCCGGCTTCGTCGTTGCCATGATGAGGCGGCGGAGCAGCGCCTCGGGCTTCTGCGTCGGATGCGCCTTGCGGCCGCCGTCGTCGCGCAGCCGCTCCGGCCCAGAGCAGATCGGGATCAGCCAATCCGACCGCATTTGCAGATCGTCGTTGAAGGCCTTGAGCGAGTCGTAATTGAAGGTTGGCTTCGAAGCCTGGCTGCGCCCTGCCCAGATCAGGGTTTCATGCGCGTTGGTGAAGCGCGTGCCCTTGAAGTTCGGCATCGGGTTGGTCTTCACCCAGATCACGTCGTTCAAGAGCCAAAAGCCCAGGTCTTGCAGCGCCGAGCCCAGCCGGAAAATATTGTGGTAGGAGCCGATCACCCAGATCGCGCCATCGGGCTTCAGCACCCGGCGGCATTCCGTGAGCCATGCCCGGCTGAAACGGTCGTAGGCCGCGAAATCGTCGAACTTGTCCCAGTCGTGGTTCACGCCATCGACACGGGTATTGTTGGGGCGCAAAAGCTCGCCGCCAAGCTGGAGATTATAGGGGGGGTCGGCGAAAACGAGATCGGCCGAGCCTGACGGCAGGCTCTTCAGCGCCTCGATGCTATCGCCCTCGATAATGCGGTTCCCCGCATCCAAATCCACGCCACTCTCGAACGCTTCAATTCCAAAACGCATGACATCGTCCACAAACTGCACCTGCCGCGGATCATAGCAGAGACAGCGGCGAAAAGGGTTAACGCATCGCAAACTTGCACGGACCTGACTGCGGATAGCGAGGATATTGCAGCGCTTCGCTTTTGGCACGCGCATGGCTGGCCATACGCGTGCCCTGGTTCACATTGTTAGAGGCGGTCAAGAAGTCAGTTCGTGGCTGCTGCCGGGGCCCGCTTCCACTTTGTGTCGATTTTTCCGCCGGCCGACGCGGCGGGGTTGCCGATGGTAAGTTCATCCCCAGCGATCGCGACCGTCCGCGTTTGCGTGGCTCCCGTCCAATTCGGGAATGTGCTGCCTTCGATTTGCGCCGTGTACGACTTGTCCGCCTCGTTGACGGAGTACGTGCCGAAATACGCGATGCTTCGCTGAACGACAGCCGCATTTTCCGCCGCGGTTCCCGTTTCCCTGTTGTTGGAGGCGAACTTCGGCAGGTTGGACGACATCAGGATAAAGGATAGGCGGCCGTCCCGGTCGAAGATCAACATTCCCTTGGGATTGGGGCCGTATTGTTCGCTTTTGGTGCCGTCGGGAAGAATGGCCGTGGCCGAAACCGCCGACCATGTTCCTTGGAGCTGCTCCTTGAGCGCTTTCTGCGGGGCGGCTGTGCTTGCTACCAGCAAGGCGACTGCCAACACTGTCAGTGTGGAAATACCCAGAAGGCTACGCCGATCCATCGTGTTCTCCTTTTGTATCAGCACGATGCGAACGCATTCTATGTTCCGGATGTTATTATACCTGCCCATGGCGAGGCGCTAAAAAGGAACCTATTTTCGGAAAATACATCCAAATTCATTCTTATATATATTTATAATAATTGTAAACAGATTAAGTATTAGTCGTGACGGAAGGCAAGAAGCGAAATCTATTCCATTCAAAAAGGAGAGCCCCTAACATAACAAAAAACTGTTGGGGGGAGTGGGATGAATAGTGAGGAAACGCTTGCCCTGTGGCGCCAGGGAAGGGAAGCTTGGGAAATCTGGACTCGAAGCGCCGTGGAGAAGAAGGAGGCGCTTGAGGCGGCAGGCAAATGGTCCGTGGACTGGTATGGCGAGGGCCAGAACGAGGACAGCAAGACCTGGCTCGCGGAAGCAACCGCAGGCTTCACGGGTGCTGTCTTCGAGGACGGCGCCGATTTCTCCGGCATGCACTTCCCTGGACCGGCCGATTTTGACGGTGCCCAGTTCCCAGGAGCAGCGAATTTCTCAGGCGTCCTGTTCGCCGGAAACGCCAGCTTCGAAGGCGCGGAGCTTGCGGGCGGTACGTTCGAGGGCGCGAAATTCCTCGGCTGTGCCAATTTCGACAAGGTGCGCTTCGCCGCGGATATCGGCTTTGAAAAGGCTGAGTTTTTGAAGCCGGGCGGCCTTGAGCCGTGCATCCGCTTTCATCGCGCGCGATTCGCTGCCAACGCAAAGTTCTCCGGCGCGCATTTTGCAAGCGACGTGCTGTTCGTGAAGAGCTTGTTCACTGGCGCATATTTCGACGATTGCGAATTCAATGGCGATGCCCTCTTTGCAACCACCCAGTTCGACGTAACCGCGAACTTCAGTAAGGCGCGCTTCAAGGGCTCCCGCGTGGATTTCGGCAATGCGGTGTTCCGCGGCGATGCGCGCTTTTTCGAAGTCCATTTCGGTGTGTCGCGGGGTGGATTGATGATTTCCGGCGCGGGTAGCGTCAATTTCGAGTCCGCCCAATTCGAGCGCGAGGCTTCGTTCCAGGAGACGTGGTTTATCGGGGAAAGCGAGTTCAGAAACGCGCTGTTCAAGGGTGCGGCAAAGTTTGGCGGCACGCGGTTCGGCATGCCCGCCAGTTTTGCGGCCGCGGTCTTTTCGAAGCACAGTTCGTTCAGGGAAGCGCAGTTTGCGCGTGAGGCCGGTTTCAGCGGCGCGCAGTTCCTTGAGGATTGCGACTTCACCAACGCAATATTCGGCGGCGGGGCACACTTCGATAAGGTCCAGTTCGGCGGGCCAACACTCTTCGCGCTCGCTCGGTTTTCCGGGAATGCGAGTTTTCGCGGTGCCACCGCCAAGGCGATCTTTGCGCTGGAAGGAGCCCGGTGCGCTGCGATGCCAGACCTCGGCGAGGCCAATTTCGCTGTCCCCCTGGCGCTGAACCGGGTGATCGTGGTCAAACCGAAATGGCGCCTCTTTCGCCGGGCGCTGAAGCCTGCACCGAGTACCGTTCCCGAGGTGGAGATGCCGGCGAGCATGGCCGAAACCGCGCCGGCTGCCGGCCAGGATGCGAATGTGTCCGCCCCGCTTCCCTGGGACCCGTTTGTAGAGGAGGAACCCGCAATCCGGCCTATTTCCGGCCACCCGCCAAGCCGCGGCCGCCGGCGGTCGATGCTGAAGCCATTATTGGCCTGGGCTTTCACCATCCCCGCATTCACGCCGTTCTATCTCAGCCAGCGCTCGCCCGCTTATCGCGGCGAAGGAGCGCATTGGCATCTCCCCGGCTGGCCCGCATCGCTTTCCTGGGACGGCGCTCCTGCATGGGCGAGTACATCGGCCAACTGGGATTGGGTGGGCTGGCTTCCAGGCGCCATTGCCGGATTGTTCAGCACCGGGCCTTGCGTCCATGGCAGCTCGCAAGCGGTAACCGAAGCCATCTTTCTGGCCGCGAAGAATGCGCTGGTGTTCGTACCGTGGGAGGATGCCCACGCCGCCCGCCGGGTTTATGGCTGTCTTTACGGCCTGAACGCGGAGGCGCCGATAATCCCAGTAGCGGTCTCTCTCGGCTCGCTGATACAGGGGGCGGCAAGCGCGGCGCTGGCCGCGATGGTCATCGTCGCGCTGACAGAGCGGTTGAAGAGGAGATAACCGGATCCCAGAACCCTCTCCCGGCGGGAGCGCTGTAAAGCACGCATGTTTATGGCCGCAGGGAAGCACGGGCGTTGCAGAGCCGGGCAAGTGTGCTTATGTTGGGCGCTTCAGAACCGCCATATTTGCTCGGCATCGGTTAGAGTAATATATTGCGTTAAGGTTTAGCGATGGCGCACCCTCCGCAGCCCTACGACCTAGCCATTATCGGCGCCAGTTTCGCCGGGCTTGCAGCCGCGAAAACAGCCGCGATGCGGGGCCTCAAGGTGGCGGTCCTCGACCCCAAGCCCGGAGCTGGAGACCACGTAACCACCACCGGCATTCTGGTCCAGGAGGCCGCCGAGGAATTCGACATTCCTCATAGCCTCACCCGGCGCGTGCACGGTGTCAGGCTTTATGCGCCCAACCTTAAGCATGTCGATCTGTTCGCGCCCGGCAGCTTTTTTCTTACGACCGAGCCCGGCCGCCTGCTCGATTGGCTGGCGCAGGAAGCAATGCGGGCGGGCGCTCACCTTCTCTGGCGCACGCCGTTCACGGGTGCTGGGCGGCAGGGCGGCGTCTTTACGTTTTCGGGAGTGAACATCTCGGCGCGGCACATCATCGGCGCGGACGGCGCGAGATCGGCGGTCGCGCGCTATTTCGGACTGGGACGCAACAAGCGCTTCCTGGCCGCCATCGAGGCCCAGTTCGATCATCTCGAAGGCGCCGACACCCGCTTCCTGCACTGTTTCCTCGATTCCAGCATCGCGCCCGGCCACATCGCCTGGGTCGTGCCTGGGCTTTCCGCCTTTCACGCAGGCCTTGCCGCGGCGCCAGGCCGGAGGCCGCATCTCAAGGCATTCCTGAAGAAGTCCGAGCCGATCTTTGGCTTCGCAAAGGCAAAAGCCATCGGCCACACGCGCGGGCGCATCCCCTGCGGCGGCCTGGTCAAGCCCTGGGCGATCCCCGGCATAACGCTGATCGGCGATGCTGCCGGCATGGCCTCGCCAATGACAGGCGGCGGCATCCGCTACGCGCTCGGCTTCGGCCGCCGCTCGGCCCAGGTCGTGGCCGATCATCTCCTCCATTTCGGGCCGCCGCCGGAGATCGCGCTGGCGAGGGTGCTGCCCCGCTTCGCGCTCGATCACGTCCTGCGCGCGGGGCTGAACCTTGCCCCGCCGAACAGCTTGCTTTCGGCCGCTTTCGGCACGCCCGCGATCCGGTGGCTCGCGCGGCACATCTATTTCAGGAGCCGCGGCAGCCAGGGCGTCAGCCTTGCCGACTTCGAAGCGCGCCTCGCCAGCCTGGAAAGCAAGGACAGCACCGCGTCGGCGGGCGTTTTCCGTTGATTGTTGCCGCCCCCCTTTCTAAATCTAGCGCGGCGCGTTCAAGCGCAGGTGGATGGAAACGTTCAGCGTGGCAGGGCCTAGTGGCCTGTATCGGCTAAAATGAATAGTTCTGACTTGGTCTTTTTCGCCGTGGCAAAGCCGGACGGCTTGACTGTACGTCCAGTACAGCCTGCGCCTTCCAGCTTCACCACGTCAAAAAATTCCGGCGTCATAACCACTCATTTTAGCCGGTACAGGCCACTAGCCGCCCAACCGAAGTGCAAGATGGAGGCATTCGCCCATGCACCGCTTTCTCGAATGGCATGTCAGCCAATACATGACCAAGAACGTCAAGGCCATCCCGCCCAGCATGACCCTGCACGACCTTGTCGCCTTGTTCGAGCACCACGATTACAACTGCTTCCCGGTGTTGGAGGGCGATGTTTGCGTGGGGATCGTGACCAAGTTCGATTTCCTCAAGGCGTTCATGTTCACGACGAGCCAGCTCGTGCCGCATTACCAAGAGCTGATGACGCGCACGGTGGGTAGCATCATGACCAAGGACGTTGCCTATGTGGAGCCTGAGGAGCCTTTGACCCGCGCGCTCGACCTGATGATCGCCATGCGCGCGCGCAGCTTCCCGGTGCTGGAGCCGGGGCACAGGCTTGTGGGCATGATCTCGCGGACGGACTTGACCAAGGCGCTTTTCGAGGCGACAGAAGCCGCGGAGCATGGCTCGCCGGGGCAGCCGTCCTAAACTCTCGTCATTGCGAGGGGCATCGCGCCCCGAAGCAATCCAGAAAAGCAACAAGCGCCGCGCCAATATCTGGATCGCCACGGCACCTTCTTACAAAGGATGAACGATGAGCACGCTTCCGGCATGCCCAAAATGCGGCAGTACCTATGCCTACGAGGATAACGGCCTGATTATTTGCCCGGAGTGCGCCCACGAATGGCAGGCGGGCGCGAGCGCCGCAGCCGAGGCCGGCAGGGTCTACCGCGACTCCGCCGGGAATATTCTGCAGGACGGCGATACCGTCGTCGTCATCAAGGACCTCAAGCCGAAGGGCTCATCGAAGGCCATCAAAGTGGGCACCAAGGTGAAAAACATCCGCCTCGTCGACAGCGATCACGACATCGACTGCAAGATCGAAGGCTTCGGCGCGATGAGTTTGAAATCGGAATTCGTTAAGAAGGCTTAATATAGCACATGTCTAACAATGGGCTGACGTTCTTTCGTATCCTGTTCACCGTGGCGGCACTGTGGAACCTTGCTGGTGGTATTCCAGGGTATTTCGATTCGGCCAACATGTTTCATAGACTTTTCGACCGGGAACTCACCGATCCTCTGATGATGGCGATCTATAAAGGCAGTTGGGGTACGACATTTCTGTACTTTTTCGGCTATCTGCTTGTTGCTTATAATCCGGTCAGACACACCGGCATTGTAATTCTTGGCACGATAGGCAAGATGTTTTTCGCCGCTGGATTATTGAAAGCTTACCTATCCGGCATGGCAACTTCCTTTGCCCTCGTGGTGATCGCTGGCGACTTTATCTTTATCGCCCTGTTCATCACCTATTTCATTAGCATGACGCGCCGGCAGGAGGGGCTTTTCTAGAACAACGAGCGATTCCGGCAAGCTCACTGAACTTCTTCGGTCCAAACCCGGAAACTCGACAGGGTGCCGGGGCCGAAGATTTGGGTTAAGGGTACGTCGGCGGCGTCTCTCCCTTGTGCGATAAGAATGCGCCCGAACCGGATGCCGTTATTGCGCGGATCGAAAGCGAACCACCGGCCGCCGAGATAGACTTCCATCCAGGCTGCAAAGTCCATGGGCGGGTGCGGAGGCGGGATATTGACGTCGCTTACATAGCCGGTGCAATAGCGCGCCGGGATATTGAGGCAGCGGCAAAATGCGATGGCAAGGTGGGCGAAGTCCCGGCAAACGCCCCGCCGTTCGGCATAGGCTTCCGCCGCGGTGCGGGTGGGGCGGGCATGTTCGTAGCCGAAAACGAGATGGTTATGCACAAAGTCGCAAACGGCTTGAACGCGCGGCCAGCCGAGCGGGGTTTCTTTGAAAAGCCGCCAAGCCTCTTCCGACAAGACATCGGTCTCGCAATAGCGGCTGCCGAGCAGGAACAGAAGGGTCTCGGCGGGCAAATGCTGGACCTGGTGTTGCAAGGCATTCAAATTCACAGGGTCGGAAGCGCCGGCATCGCGGATGACAGTGTCCGTGCCAAGGGTGAAGCGCCCGGCCGGGGCCACGAGCCTGTCGCACCAATTGCCGAAACTGTCACGGTAGCCTTCGATGGGCACGGCCGGGTTCGTTACCAAGTGATCGGGACGCTCAAGATCCGGGACGCGGGAAAAATGCACATGAAGCGCCGCGATCATCGGCGTTGGCTGCGGGAAGTCGAAGGTTAACTCGCAGCCGGCGCGAATACGCATGATCGTTCCCTTGCCTGTGGCGCTAAACGAATGAGGTGTGCGGGTTACGCATCTCCAGATAAATGGCGGCCACCTTAGCCGCCTTCGCGTTCTGTCTTGCCTCCGTGCGGCGAGCTACGCTTTGGGCGGCATCATCACCGCATCCATAATGTGAATGACGCCATTTGAGGCCTCCATGCCGGCTGCGACGATGTGAGACCCGTTCACCTTGATGTTGTCGTATCCGTCAATCGTCAGCTCCGGACCCGCGAGGGATTTCCGGGCGAACTTTTTGCCTCTGATCTTTTCCTGCATTATCTCGCCCGAAACCACATGGTGCTTCAGGACGCGAACAAGCTCGTCGCGATGCTCGGGCTTGAGCAAGCGGTCCAGCGTTCCCGCAAGAAGCGCTTCAAAGGCTTTATCGGAAGGCGCGAAGACCGTGAAGGGGCCGCTGCCCTTTAGCATATCCGAGAGATTTACAGCCTTCACCGCAGCCACAAACGTCTTAAGAGAGCCGGATTTTTGTGCGGTTTCAAGAATATCTACGACATTAGCCGGTTGCGATTTGAGAGCAACACTCATTTTACTGACCTTCCTATATCAATACATCTCGTAAATTGTAGAAACAATAAGGATTTCACTCTTAGAATAGAGCGTATTTCGATTTTCTCATTTCGATGATATGTGGCGGTGGCTCTCTCTTTACAAGGAAAAAGATTTCGGGGCTTCAAACCGATGCTATTGTTCCCCATATTCCCGCGTTCCACCAAAGGCTGGGCTGGCTTTGCCGCGGCCGCGCACCATATTAGGGGTATGGCGAAAGAACATCCACATGCTGGCGCTACCTGCCGGGTCGTTCCCCAGACAGATTCGACATATGGAGTCGAAGTTATCGTGCCGGGAAGTTCCCCCACGATGGTGACGAGCTTCGCTACCGAGCAAATCGCCGAAGCCTGGATCACGGATTACAAGCGCCGGGTGGCGGAAAACGTCCCTCGTCATTTTATGCGCGGAAGAAGCTCGCGGAGCTAAACCGATCGCATCTCCGCTTGCGCGGGAATGACGGCGCGAAGGCCCGTCTTCGAGAAAGCAGGGCTCTGCGCGGTTATCGCCTGCGGGAAGGCGCCGCGTTTCGCTGCGCCAGACGCACCCGTTGCTGCCGGATGCTCACAATCACGTTCCGCACGAGGATTACGCCCAGGATTAGAAAGAGCAGTCCCGCGCCTGCCGCCACGGCCGCCTGCCCTTCCTGACCGAGATATTGGTACATAGGCGCGGTCCGTTCGGGTGCGCCCAGCGGCAACGGCACCGTATATAGCTGCCAAGCGTAAAACAGCAGGCCGAAGCCAACAATTATCAATCCGAGGCGGCTTACCATGGATATCCCTTCTTTTCCTGAATGTTCGAAGGGACGTGTGCCCCGCTAATGTGCATTTTTGGGGGCGGTGGCCGGCGTTGTTCCGCCCCAATCGTGGCCGCAAGCGAGCTGCATTCAGCTTACGGAACCAGCACCGCCGCGCCGGTAAGCCTGCCCTCGCGCAAGGCGGCGAGCGCTTCGTTGGCCTGGGCCAGCGGGAAGAACATCCGCTTCGCTGGCAGCGGCGACGGCATCGACTGCAAGATCGAAGGCTTCGGCGCGATGAGCTTGAAATCCGAATTGGCGCAGAAGGCTTAGGCCGGCATGCGCCTGATTGAACGAGGGCGCGTCACTGGATTTCGATAATCTGCTCTCCGCGCCCGAGCGCATCAATGATTGCGGGGAGGTCAGCCTCCATGCGTGCGAGCAGTATCCGTTTCGTCGTATTGCCAATCCGTAACCAGACGACCTTCGGACCATCCAGTTGCAGCGTCCGCAGGACGACAAAATCCTCGTCCTTGGTGATTAGCACTGCGCCGGTCTTTGTGGCATGCCGCCAAATGAGTTGATCGGACGCAGCCTCCATGCCGAAGTCGGCGACATGGTTCGCGTCAAACCCTCGTGCGGAAAGCCAGCGTGCGAGCGCTGGGGGGAGTTGCGCATCAACGAGAAACCGCACTATTCCGCCGCCCGGATGATGCGGCGATCAGCCGATCGCGCGGCGAATTCTAGAGCAGCGGTAATGTCGCCGTCTTCGAGATAGGGGTAATCCTCAAGGATGTCCTGCCGGGAGGCGCCCGCCGCCAGCATGCCGAGAATATCGGTGACGCGTATGCGCAATCCCCGGATGCAGGGGCGGCCCCCGCAAACATCAGCATTTACTGTGATACGATCAAGCTGGCTGGTCATCGCGCAAGCATACCTTTTTGCGGCCGATGCTTCAACTATGGTTACACAAGGTGTGGTTACACAAGGCTACACAAGGCCAGCCAGGCAAGAGGGATCCGTGGCTGTCAACTTGTAACAGCGCTTGGCTAGCCGGCGCTGCCTTCGGCATTGCTGCGAACGCACCCCATGCACGCTTCGGCCCACCGGCCGCTCTAAGGGACCAGCACCGCCGCGCCGGTAAGCCTGCCCTCCCGCAAGGCGGCGAGCGCTTCGTTCGCCTGAGCCAGGGGGAAGGTCTGCACCGTGGTTTTTACCGGGACTTTCGGCGCCAGGGCGAGAAATTCCAGCGCGTCGCGGCGGGTGAGGTTAGCGACCGAGCGCACCGTGCGCTCGCCCCAGAGAATATTGTACTGGAAGCTTGGAATGTCCGACATGTGGATGCCGCCGCAAATCACGACCCCGCCCTTCCGCACACTTTGCAGCGCCGCCGGTACAAGCTCGCCCGCCGGTGCGAAGATGATGGCCGCGTCGAGCGGCGTGCTGGGCCTCTCGTCCGCGCCGCCCGCCCAGGTGCAGCCAACCGAGCGCGCGAAGGCTTGCGCCGCCGTGTCGCCGGGCCGCGTGAAGGCGAAGACGTTGCGCGCTTCGTGCATCGCCACCTGTGCCGCGATATGCGCGGCCGCGCCGAATCCGTAAATGCCGAGCGCCCGGCCGCGCCCCGCCATTTTCAGCGCGCGGTAGCCGATCAGGCCCGCGCACATGAGCGGGGCCGCCGCCGCGTCGCTGTATCCGTCCGGTACGGGAAAGCAGTAGCGCGCGTCCGCGACCGCATATTCCGCGAAGCCGCCGTCAATCTGGTAGCCGGTAAACTTTGCGTGATCGCAAAGGTTCTCCTCGCCGCGCTTGCAGTATTCGCACTCGCCGCAAGTGTAGCCGAGCCAGCCCACACCGACGCGCTGGCCTTCCTCGAAATCCTCCACACCGCCGCCAACCGTGGCCACTTCGCCGATAATTTCATGGCCCGGCACGATCTGCTCGCAGCGGGGCCGCAAATCGCCATCGGCCACGTGAAGGTCGGTACGGCAGACGGCGCAGGCCTTGACCTTCAGGAGAAGCTGGCCCGCCCCAGGGTACGGAACGTCCCGTTCCTCCAGCTCAAGAGGCCGGCCAGGCGTTTTCAATACCATCGCTCTCACAGACGCCCTCCCATCGAATCGACCGAGGCCGGATGGTAGCACAGTACGCGCCCGGCAACTAAAAAGAAGTGTTGCAACAAAGGCATAGATCGACGCCGCTCCGTCAAGTCCCGTCTCGTCCGTTAATTTGTTAGCAGAATTTTTAGCTTGTTTGCCGATTTTTGTTGAAGGCTCCTGCCGCCACGCCAGCGAGCCATATCTCAACAACGCCGTGGCAGCGAGTGAACGAAATGGGTAACGACATTAAGCGGCACACGCTTTGTCTCCTAATTGCGGCGGGAGGATGTGTTGCCGGCGCCTATAGCGCATATGCCGCGTATGTAAATGGAAAACTGATTACCGACGGCTTGGCTGGCGTTATGTTTGGCTTGGCGTTTGCCGCGGTTGTTATTGTCAGCTGGCTCATGCTGCCCTGGGCGGACAAACGGGCAGAGGAGGGCGCCCATCACGACGCCTGGCTCTGGCGGGTGAGCTGGCTTCTGGCGCTTGGCTTCGTGCTTGCGAACTCGATCGCCTACACTGTGCATTACCGGACGGAAATGACGGAAAACCGGGGCTTGAGGATCGACGCCTACGAGCGCGCCCGCCAGATGGAAACGCTGGCGGCCGCCGAGATGAACGGGCTTCGGACCAATCCGCGCTGGGAGGCCACCAGCGGCTGCTCCAACGTCACCGCCGGGAAGTCCAGGTTGTTCTGCGAACGCGTTCAAAACGCCCAGGCCCGGATCGAGGCCGCGGAGGCTCTCTTGAGCCAAGGCCGTCCGGCATCGAAAGACGCCGGAGCGGAAACGCTTGCCTGGGTACTGGGCGTGGACGAGGCGAAGGTCCGGCGCAGCCTGCCGATCTTCTGGTCGCTGATCCTCGAACTCATGGCGTCGCTTTGCATGAGGGAAGCTTTCGCCACGCTGCGCACGCCGCAGATCGCGAAGGAGCCCCTGGAGAGCTTCGAGCCCCCCGTATCGCACAAGCGGCTCCCGCTGCCCCTCGGCGGCCGGGAACCGGCGATGGCGGGCGCTCCGGCTTTCGGCATGATGGCGCCGGGCAATTCGATGAGAGGCCAAACACCGCGCGGGGCGTTAAACGACAATATGCCCCTCGCAGCCTATGCTTAAAATCGCGGCGGGCCTGTCCTTTGCACCATGGCCCGCCGTTTCACATGCCAGACGTGTCCAAAAACGATTTCTTCCGCGCCAAGGAAGCTTCCCCAGCATTAACCCTGCCGCTGAATTCTGTCAGTACCCAGCAGTTTTTTTGTTGTATGCCTCTGATTAACAATATTATTATAAGTCGACGGCGGTTCGCATCAGCCGTCAAGGGCCTTCACCTTCAACCCCGCAGAAGGTGAGGGCCTTTGCAATTGGGCATCGCTTCGACCGTTGTCCTCTGGATAGCGTAGCGCCCAATCATCGCGCTTTCGGCATGGTGCCGGGAATGGCCGCCTCGGTCGTCGCGATCCAGCCGCGCACCCGGTCCAAATCGGTTTCGTTGCAAGGAACGAAGGAAATGGCGCGGAAAACCTTGAGCATCGCGGGATCGTTCACCTCGAAGAACGCCTTGCGGATCTCTTCCTTGAATGCGGGGTCGAGCCCTTCGCGGAAGGTCCACATATATTCCGGAATATCGGGCGACTCCGCGAGGACGCGGACCGATTTCGGATCGATCTTGCCTTCCCCGGTGAGCCGGTTGAAGACCGGCTGGGACAAGCCGCCGGCAGCCGTGAGCCCTCCTGCGACGGCCCGCGCCACATTGTCGTGGCCGCCCATGAGACGCGCCGTATAGTCGCGCCCCGCGACAAGGCCCGCCTCCAGGAATTGGTAGCGTGGCACCCAAGTTCCCGATGTCGAGGCCCTATCGCCGTAAGCGACAACCGTGTCCTTAAGATCGGCCAGCGTTTTGGCGGGGCTGGCCGCGGGCACGATAACCACCGCCTTGAACCATGGCCCCACTCCGTCGTGGGAAGGCCTTGCGAAGGCCTCAAGCTGAGCGCTGCGGCTTCTCAGCAGGTAGGTGATCGGTCCGAGATAGGCGATGTCGATCCGGCCGAACCGCAGGGCTTCGCCGGTCGCCGCATAGGTCTGGCCGACCATCAGCTCGACGGGCATGCCCAGCCGTTTTTGCAGATAGGCCCGCAACGGCTCGTTCAGCCGCATAACGGTTTCCGGAGACTCGCCTGGAAGCAATCCAACAACCAGCTTCTGCGGACGCGTCTGCGCGTTTGCCCCGGCCGGAAGCGCCAGAATCGCACTCGCGAGAAGCGCAACAAAAAGAAATACGGCGCGCGAAACGCATGACATCGAGCCCACTCCCCCTGGCATCGCCCAGCGCGCTCAGCTTAACAAGAAGCCTAAGGAAGACAACAACCTAGCCGCTGCCATCAGCAGCGCCCGATGCGGTCTTTTGCCACCTCCTTAAGATGGTGGGCCGGCTCCCTCACAAGGCCGTCCGGCAAACTGCCATGCCGCGGCGGAAGGGCTGCATCCGGGCGGCTTTCCCGCCGTTCCATGGCGGGCGCAAGATGAAATCATTTCGCTTTTGGGACTGTGCCGGGAATGGCCGCCTCGGTCGCCACGATCCACTTCCGGGCCTGCTCCAAGTCGGCCTCGTCGCTGGGTATGAAAGACGATGCCCGGAAAACCTTGAGCATCTCAGGATCGTTCACCTCCAAAATGGCCTTGCGGATCTCTTCCTTGAATGCGGGGGCGAGCCCGTCGCGGAAGGTCCACATATATTCCGGAATATTGGGCGACTCGGCAATGACCCGAACCGATTTCGGATCGATTTTGCCCTCTTTCATCAGCCGGTTGAAGACCGGCTGGGACATGCAGCCGGCGTACACAAGCCCTTCGGTAACGGCTCGCGCCACATTGGTGTTGTCGCCCATGCCGCGTATCGTGTAGTCCTGTCCCGGCATGAAACCTGCCAGCAGGAGCTGGTAGCGCACCACCCAAATCGCGCCCGATGCCCTGTCGCCGAAAGCGACTATCGCGCCTTTGAGATCGGTGAGCGTTTGGGCCGTGCTGGCTGCCGGAACAATGGTTACGACCTTGAAGAAAGGTCCCGTCCCCTCATGCAAAGGCCGGGCGAAGGCCTCCAGCTTGGCGGTGCGGCTTCTCAACAGATAGACGATGGGACCGAGATAGGCGATGTCGGCATGCCCAAGCTGCAAGTCCTCGCCCGCACTCACATAGGTCGAGGCAACCTTCAGCTCGACAGGCATGCCCAGCCGCTTTTGCAGGTAGGCCCGCAGCGGCTCGTTCAACCGCAAAACCGTTTCCGGAGCCTCGGATGGAAGCAATCCAACAACAAGCTTCTGCGGACGCTGCTGCGCGGCTACTTCGGATCCAGCCCCAAGAATTGCGCTCGCCAGAAGCGCGGCAAAAACAAATACCCTGCGCGAAACGCATGACATCGAGCCCACTCCCCCTGGCATCGCCCAGCGCGCTCAGCTTAACAAGAAACTTAGGGAAGACAACGGCCTAGCCGCCACCAACAGCGGCGGCGAATGCGGTCTTTTGCCACCTCCTTAAGATGGTAGGGCGGCTTCCGCTCACAGCCGGGGAAATGCGAACCCGGCCGGCTCGCTGGGAGGCAGATTTGCGCGACCCGATGAATGCGCTTTTCAGTGCCACGGCCGCCGTCCACATTTCCCGGCAGGCCGCCGGCGGCTTAGACAAAACGCTAAGAGAAAGTTAGCTTCGCATAAGGCGCGATCATGGTAAATGCCGGCACGGTTAACGCCGGACCGGCATGCATTTTTCACCCGCATTTTTGCGAAATTTTCCTCGCTTCGGGTTGATTTCCGCGATTCAAAACATCCGTTAAATATGCGCACAACTTTAATGTTAACCATGAGACGGTGCATTTCCCGCAAGGATCGGGCTCAGGCCAGCCAATAATTTCATCGCCATTTCAATGACTTATTCAACCGTTAAGACTTCCGGAAGGAGCCTTTGCTATTCTAATCGCCGTAAAGAGGATGCCGGCAATTGCCCCAAAACGCACTGGAACACGGAGAAATGCCCCGGAATAGCGTTGAGATTGGGTTAAGGCAGCGTTGCAAAGGGCCATGAAGTTGGACACCACGATCGCGATCGAAGCCCGCAACATCGCCAAGAGTTTCGGCAACACGCCGGTGCTGAAGGGCGTCTCGCTGGCCGCCCGGAAGGGCGAGGCCGTCGCGATCATCGGCGCTTCGGGCTCCGGGAAAAGCACGTTCCTGCGCTGCCTGAACCTGCTTGAGGTGCCGGACCTTGGCGAGGTGCATGCCAATGGCGAGCGCATCACCATCGGCCCTGGCGGCCAGCCCCCGGCCCGCGCGCGGATCGAACGCATCCGCCGCAGCGTGGCCATGGTCTTCCAGGGCTTCAACCTCTGGCACCATATGACGGTACTCGGCAATGTGATCGAGGCGCCCATCCATGTGCATGGCCGCCCCCGCGCCGAAGCCATCGAGGAAGCCCGCGCGCTCCTGGCCAAGGTCGGGCTGACCCATCGCGCGGACGCCTATCCGAGCCAGATTTCAGGCGGCGAGCAACAGCGGGCGGCCATCGCGCGCGCCCTTGCCGTGCACCCAAGCGTGATCCTGTTCGACGAGCCGACCTCCGCGCTCGACCCGGAGCTTCGGGGCGAGGTTCTAGCCACGATCCAGGCGCTCGCGTCGGAAGGCCGGACCATGATTATCGTCACCCACGAGATGGCCTTCGCCCGCGATGTCTCCGCCCGCACGGTGTTTTTCTGCGAGGGCCGCATCGAGGAGGAGGGGGCATCGGCCGCGCTGTTCGCCTCGCCCAAAAGTCCGCGGCTCCAGCAATTCCTGGAGTCCTTCCGCCCTGGAGGCTTTACGGCGGATAGGCAGGAGGCTAGTTTTTCGCGATGATCGGTCTACTGCCATACGGGGTCCGCTCCATTGTTTCGGGAGCAAACCGCAAGAGACCCCCTTGCTCACTCTGTCTCTCTCCCCAAGGGGAGAGAGGACCCCAGAAATCTCATATAAGATGAGGGGGGACTTAGCCAAGCGTTCAACGGAGGATATGGCGATGGTTAGAGCTTATCCGTGGTTCATTCTGGCGTTCGTCAGCGCCTTGCTCCTACCCTTTGCGGCGCCGGCGGAGCAGCTCAAGCTGCGTATTGCCAGCGAAGGCGCCAACCCGCCTTTCAGCACCATCAACTCCGGTGGCAAGCTCGAAGGCTTCGACATCGACATCGCCAACGCGCTTTGCGCCAAGATGGGCGCGGAATGCGAAATCGTGGCGCAGGACTGGGAGGGCATCATTCCCGCCCTGCTCGCGCACAAATACGACGCCATCGCCGCCTCGGTGAACGTCACCGCCGACCGCGCGAAGGTGGTCGCGTTCACCAAGCCCTACTACCATTCGCCAAGCGTGTTTGTGGTTCGCAAGGGCACGGATATCAAAGACCTCTCGCCCAAAGTGCTGGCCGGCAAGACGGTCGGCGTTCAATCGTCGACGAACCACTCCGCCTTTCTGGATGACAAATATAGCCACTCCATCGTCCGGCTTTACAACACGGTGGCGGACGCTTATCGCGACCTTGCCGCCAGCCGCATCGACTATGTACTCTACGACAAGCTTGCCGCCTACGATTGGCTGAACACGCCGGACGGAGCGTGCTGCGAGATGGCGCCGGGCGAACTCAGCGACTCCGCCTATTTCGGTTCCGGCATCGCCATCGCCTTGCGCAAGGACGACGCCGGACTCATGAAACGCTTCAACAGCGCAATCGACGGCATCGTGGCCGACGGCACCTACGCCAAGATCAATGCGAAATACTTTCCTTTCCCGATTTTCTAGAGCTGCCAGATGTCAGGTTCCGGCATGATCGAAGGGTTCACCCCCTCACCCTGTCCCTCTCCCACACAAGCTCGCCTTGGCGAGCTTGTCACTCTAAGGCGTCCATATCCGCAAGCGGATATGGACGGGAGAGGGGACGCCTTCTCAGCGGGCACGCCCGGACTCCCTCTCCCATGGGGCAGGGGTGAGGGGAGATTCCCTCCGTTCAAGGCGCCACCATCGCGGTGCTCACCTATTTCAGACCATAGCGGGGAGCCGGCGTGGACGGGCTATTGATCCAATGGGGGCCACTGCTCTTGCAGGGAGCGGCGATGACGATCGGGCTCGCGCTGACAACGCTGCCCTTCGGCTTGGCCTTCGCGCTGGCCGCCGCACTTGCCAAGGATTCGAACCGCGCTTGGCTGCGCGGGCTCGGCGAGGCCTACACAACGATATTCCGCGGCCTGCCTGAGCTTTTGACACTGCTTTTGATCTACTACGGTGCGCAGATCCTCAGCCGCAAACTGGCCACCGCCACGGGCCTCCCAATCGACCTCAACCTTTCGCCGTTCTGGGCCGGTGTGGCCGCGCTTTCGCTGGTGTTCGGGGCCTATGCCAGCGAGGTGCTGCTGGCCGCGCTGCATGGCGTCGAGCGCGGGCAGATCGAGGCGGCGCGGAGCTTCGGCATGAGCCCTCGGCTCGCCTTCCGCCGCGTGATCGCGCCGCAGATGCTGCGCATGGCGCTTCCCGGCCTTGGCAACAATTGGCTTTCGCTGCTCAAGGACACATCGCTGGTCTCGGTCGTCGCGCTCAACGACTTGCTGCGCATGTCCTGGGTCGCGGAGCAGCGTACGCGCCGGCCGTTCGAGTTCTATGCCATCGCCTGCGTGCTCTACCTGCTGATGACGGCGCTCTCGACGCTCGCCATTGCCCGCGCGGAGAAGGTTGCCGGGCGCGGCTGGAAGGGGCCGGAATGATAAACTGGGATCTGTTCGAGCGGTTCGGCCCGCGCATGCTGGAAGGGTTCGCCATAACGCTTGAGCTTGCGCTCGGCTCGGTTGCGCTCGCCCTGCTGATCTCAGTGCCCGCCGCCCTGGGCCGCGTCTTTGGCTCGAAGCCCGTCAGCGGCGCACTTTTCGCCTACACCTACCTGTTTCGCGGCACGCCGCTGCTCGCCCAGCTTTTTCTTCTTTATTACGGCTCCGCCCAGTTTCAGCCGGCGCTCTCCTCGGCCGGGCTGTGGTGGCTTTTCCGCGATCCGTTCTTCTGCTCGCTCCTGGCCTTCACGCTCAATACCGCCGCCTATCAGACCGAAATTTTCGCCGGCGCGATCCGCGGCGTGCCCGTGGGCCAGATCGAGGCGGCGCGCGCCGCCGCCATGCCGCCCATGCTTGCGGCGCGCCGGATCATCCTGCCCCTGGCGGCGGGCCTTGCGCTCAGGCCCTTCGGCAACGAGCTTATCATGATGGTGAAGGCAAGCGCGCTGGCGAGCGTGGTTACCGTCTACGACCTGCTCGCGACGGCCAAATTGGCGTTTCAGAGAACCTACGACTTCCAGGCTTATCTGGCGGCCGCGCTCGTCTACATCGCAACCGTCGAAACGATCCGCCGCCTATGGAATGCGCTCGATAAGCGGCTCAACCGGCACAGAGCGGTGTGTCAGTAATCGTGGATTACGGAGAAATATGAAACCGATAAATTAATTCGCGGGAACGCCGGCGATGCAACTTGCTCTCATAACTGGAGGCGCCATCCGTATTGGAAAAACCATCGCTCTCGGTTTGGCCAAGTCCGGTTATTCGGTAGCCATACAGTACAATCGGTCCAAGGAGGAAGCCACGGACTTGGCCGCCATGATCGTGCGAGCTGGCGGAAAGGCCGCGTGTTTCGGCGCATCGCTGGCAAAAATCAAGGAGGTTGAAGCACTTGTGCCCCAAGTTTGCGAAACGATGGGGCCACTGACCTGCCTCGTGAACAACGCATCGCATTTCGCGGACGACCGCTTGCCAGCCCTTTCGCCGGAGAGCTGGCGCGAGCATATGGCCGTCAATCTGGAAGCGCCGGTGTTTCTCTCGCAAGCCTTCGCGGCGCAACTTCCCGATGGCGAGAGCGGCAACATTATCAATATCATAGACCAGCGAGTCTTGCGCCCCAACCCGCACTTCTTCTCATACACGCTCAGCAAGTCGGCGCTCTGGGCGGCCACCCGGACGATGGCGCAGGCGCTGGCGCCGCGTATCCGCGTAAACGCCATCGGCCCCGGCCCTGCCCTCGGCAGCGTTTATCAAAGCCAGGCCGATTTCGAGCAGGAATGCCGGGCCATGCCGCTGGGCCATGGCACCACGCCGGAAGAAATTGCCGATGCCGTGCTTTTTGTTTTGCGTGCACCGTCCATGACCGGGCAGATCGTCGCGCTCGACGGAGGACAGCATCTGTTGTGGCAAACGCCCGATATCAGGGGTAAATAGCGGATCGCGGCTTGCATTAAGTTTCAACTTTAAATAGTAGAAAAGCTTAAGCTGCCTGCACACGCATCGAAGGGGGTAGATGAAATGGCCACAGCAAAGCTGCCGCTTCTTCATATTTCGAACAATGATATCTGCAACCTGCTAGCGGGAAAAAATGTTTGGGAGAAGCCGTCAACAACGCGTGGTTGAGAGGCAACTGGGGTCTATGAAATTGAATCCGAAACTAGATTTTATGCGGCCTTGCTTTGGAGCCGTCCTGCTTGCCTTCGTGGCGCTGTCTTCCAGTGCCGGCGCGGAAGGCATGGTTTCGCGCTACACGGTGAATGTTGGCGGCATACCTGCTGGGGAGGCAATCGTGCACACCTCCTTCGATGCAAAGCATTACCAGGTTGAGGTGTCGGCGGATGTGGGTACCATCTTCGACAGCACAAAGATTCAAGGGTCTGCATCGGGCGCCAAGGCGGGCGGAAAACTTACGCCTGAACGCTTCCAGCTTACGTTCTCGGGCGGCGAGCAAGGCGTGATCGATGTCCATTTCAAAGGCGACGGCGGCACCGACGAGACGATCAACACACGCTTGCAGGGCGTTTTCGATCCCCTGTCGGCCATGCTCGCAACGTCCCTGAAGCCGCAATCCGCATCCAACAACCCTTGCAACCACGTGTTGCCGATCTTCACAGGGAAGGCTCGCTTCGATCTGAAGCTGCATCCGAAGCGCAGCGAGGAGGGCCAATCGCCCAACTATGCGGTCTGCGAGGTGGACTATGCCGCAATCCCAGGGCAGGCCTTCCAGAAGATCGAGTTCGAAATCGTCTTCCAGAAGATGGCCAAGCCCAAGTTCTGGCTGGTCGAGCGCATCTCGCTGCCCACGAACAAGGGCACGGTGACCATCGAACGCGCCGAAACCTCGATAAAGGGCTAGCAAGCTGGTCCGGCCGGCCCGAGGCGAGGGCCGAGGCCATGGCTTAGCCTGTCCCAACACGGAAAATGCAGATGGTTGCGGCCGCGCTTCGCTGGAAGTTAGCCATTGAGTTGATTAGCATTTTTATCGTAGCCCGGCTCCTGGGGGCAGACATTGCATGGGCTGCTGCACTCTCCATTGTCATTCTGCTTGCACTCCACGCTACCCTGATCCTGCTCACCTTCGCCATCGCCTGGCCCCGGGCTCCGCTTGGCACCATCGCCGCCGAATGCGCCGCATATTTCGCGCTTTTCGCCCTCATCCAGCCCTTCCACCGGCTGTTCATGACCGCGGCGGGACAAAGCCCGCTCTTGGAAAATAAGCCGCGGGTGCTCTTCGTGCATGGCTATCTCTGCAATCGCGGCCTGTGGTGGTGGCTCATGCGGCGATTGCGCTGGCACGGCATCCGCGCCCACGCGGTGAGCCTTGAGCCGCCCTTCGCCAGCATCGATACACTTGCCGCGCAGCTTCACCGCGATATCGAGGACTATCTCCGGGACAGCGCCGATGGCAGGCTTGTGCTCGTGACCCACAGCATGGGCGGGCTGGTGGCGCGTGCCTACCTCAAGCAGTACGGCGCCGCCCGCGTGGCCAAGCTCATCACGCTGGCCTGCCCGCATCACGGCAGCCGCCTCGTTTATCTCGGCCCCGGCCGCAACGCCCGCGAGATGCAACCGGGCTCGACTTGGCTTGCCGCGCTGGCGGAGGCCGAGACGATCCCCGTGCCCTTCGTCAACGTCTGGAGCGCGCACGATAATTTTGTCGCCCCACAGACTTCGAGCCACATCGAAGGCTGCCAGGAGGTCATGGAGGTGGGCCTTGGCCACCTGTCTTTCGCTTTCTCCACGCGGGTGGAGAAGCTGCTGCTCCGGGAACTCGCCTGACCGCTCAACCTTACGCTCAGGGCACCGCCGCTCGCGGCCGGTCCGGGGCCGGACCGGAAAGCAAACAATTTCCGACATCTCACTCAACCTCTACTGGCGGCGCAATTAACGAATTCCGCGGCGGTTCTGCGCGGCGCGCCCGTTCCCATCGGATGCAACAATACGCCAAAACTTGTTGCGAATGCTTTAAGCGCCCAGCAAGGCTTTGATTCTGAGCTAAAAATTTTCGTGGCAGACAATAGGGCTCAGGCTGCTTTGGTGAGGGAGCTTTTGGCAGGCGAGCGTCTGTTGTGGAGCGGCATGCCCCGTCAAGGCGTGCGTTTCCGCTCGGGGGACATCTTCATGATCCCCTTCAGCCTGCTTTGGGGCGGCTTTGCTTTCTTTTGGGAATACAACGTTGTATTTAACATTAAGGCTCCGTTTTTCTTTCCAATTTTCGGAGGCGTCTTTGTGCTTGTTGGCATTCATATTGTCGTTGAACGCTTTTTTGTAGACAGCTATCGGCGATGCCGGACTTATTACGGGGTAACAGATCAGCGGGCCTTGATCCTCAGCGGTATTTTTTTCCGAGAAATCAAGCAACTTTCATTGCCTAATCTTAATGAAATCTCGTTGACCGAAAGGTCTAATGGTAGCGGCGATATTGCATTCGGTTCGCCGAACCCGGTGTATTCGATGTGGTAGGGTATTGCTTGGCCAGGAATGGAGAGAAAGCTGGTGCCCACATTCGAATTTATTGACGATGTCCGCCAAGATTACGGTCTAATCCAGCAAACTCAGCGCAAAAAGTGAGTGCATTAGCTGCGGTCTTTCTTTAGCCATTCGAGTGCGCCTCTTGCCGCTGCCGCGCCGGTCGAAAAGCAGGCTTGCAGCAGATAGCCGCCGGTTGGCGCTTCCCAATCCAGCATCTCGCCGGCGGCGAAGGTGCCCGGCATGCGGCGCAGCATGAAGCGCTCGTCGAGTTCAGCGAAGGCGATGCCGCCGGCGGTCGAGATGGCCCGCTCGATGCCGGCGGTGGCCGTGAGGCAGACGGGCACCGCTTTGATAAGCGCGGCGAGCGCTGCCGGCGTCCAGGATGCGAGCGGTGCGCCGGCCCGGAACGCGGCCTCTTGCAGCAGCCCGGCGGCGGCGGGCGAAAGCTTTACCGCCTTGCGCAGGACGTTCGAGAAGGATTGCTTGCCGCGCGGTTTGGCAAGCGCGCGTTCCAGCTCCGCCGCAGCCAGGCCAGGACGCAAATCGATCGTCAGGAAGGCCTCGCCGTCGCGCTCGATCGCGTCGCGCAAAGGCGCCGATAGCGCGTAGATTGCGCCGCCTTCGAGTCCGGTTTTGGTAACGACCGCGTCGCCCCGCGCGTTCGCGCCCTCGAAGTGCAGCTCGATGCCCTTGAGCGGCTGGCCTTCGAACCGGGCGCGGAACAAATCGGAGAGCTCAGTCGCAAAACCGCAATTGGCTGGCTTCAAGGGCGAGACCGCGATGCTCCGGCTCGCGAAATGCGCGGTCCAATGCCCGTCCGAGCCGAGCCTGGGCCAACTCGCGCCGCCCAGCGCGAAGATCGCGGCATCGGCCGCCGCCTGAACCCGCCCGTCCGGCGTATCGAACAGGAGCCCGCCTTCCGCGTCCCATCCGGCCCAGCGATGGCGCGGCTTGAACGCGACATTCAGCGCCGCCAGCCGCCTGAGCCATGCCCGCAGCAGCGGCGAGGACTTCATCGCCTTCGGGAACACGCGCCCGCTCGTGCCCACGAAGGTCTCCTGCCCCAGCTCCTCGCACCAGGCGCGCAGGGCCGCCGGCGGAAAGGCTTCGATGGCCTCGCGCAACCATGGCGCCGCCTCGCGGTAGCGCGCCAGAAAGCGCCCGGGCTCCTCGCTATGCGTGAGGTTCAGCCCGCCGCGCCCGGCCAGCAGGAACTTGCGGCCCGGCGCCGGCATGCGGTCGAAGAGCGTCACGCTCACGCCGGCGCGCGCCAGTATCTCCGCCGCCATGAGCCCGGCCGGCCCCGCGCCGATCACGGCGGCTTCGAATGGGGTTTGCGTGTCCGGTTTCATCGGTTGTTAACGCTATTTACTGGCATTTTCTGGAGGCTGAACCCTGTTTCGATCTTGAACAAATTTAGCACAGGCGCTTTACCGAAGGCTTAAGCTTAGATAACGTATTGATATTTATTGGTTTAATGTGATGGTGCCGGGCTTTTTCGCGGGAAATTTTGGTTAATTCGCAAACTGCTTTTATATTTAACGGACGTTTTAAAACGCAGAAATCGACCCAAAGCGCGGAAAATTTCGCAAAAATTCAGCGAAAATTGCCCGGCCGCGATGCGGTTAACCAAGCCGGCATTAACCATACCGCACCTCCTAGCCGCTTTCACGATTTATTAGGAGGTGCACAAGTTGTTGGTCTTCGAGGGGGCAGGGATGGTTGAGATCGTGGATGCGGAGGATCGAACGATTTGGATCTTTGAAAAGGAAGTGTACTATGGCCGCACGATTTATTACAACAAGAAGACCGAAATCCATTATTTGTCTGCGTTCGGAGAGTATTGGGACGACACGTTTTTATGGGAAACCGAAATATCTGAATTCACGTTGAGGGAAGTCCTAGCCAAGCCTGACCTGTTCCAAGTGCTGTTGGATTCCGACCGCGAGTGGATTGTCAAGAAGCCGTGGGCAGAAACGGCGTACTTGAAGACGGGGCGCCTAGGCCCGGCGGATGGCTACCTTAACAGCGGATATGGCCGGCCGTCGTGGTAGGGGGCAGAATTCCAGGCAAGCTTGTACCATCGTTACCGCGAAGGCGGGAATCCACGCGGGCAAGAAGCGCTGGTCTCATCTTGCCTGCCATGTTGAATAGGCGCCTGCCCGGCCTTGGCCGGTGTGAAACGCACAATGTTATACCCTGACTCATTGAAAACCCGGCAGAAAGTGCTTGTAAACTTAGGCGAACGGGATCTCAATGCTCCCTATGATTCGCCGGGGATTTCTGAG
>PMBZ01000196.1 GCA_003153975.1 Hyphomicrobiales bacterium | reverse complement strand
CCGATTTCATCTTCATGGTGCGCGATACGTCCTACATGTTCGTGACCGGCCCGGATGTGGTCAAGACGGTGACGAACGAGGAGGTGACGGCCGAGGAGCTTGGCGGCGCCAGCGTCCACACGACGCGCTCTTCGATTGCCGACCGCGGCTTCGACAACGACCTGGAGTGCCTGTTGCAGACCCGCCGGCTCATGGATTTCCTGCCGGAAAACAACATGGAGCCCGCGCCGCACCTGCCGACTAAGGACGATATTCAACGCATCGAGATGTCGCTCGACACGCTGATCCCCAATAATCCGAACAAGCCCTACGACATGNNAAGGAGCTGATCCTGAAGGTCCTGGATGAGGGCGATTTCTTCGAGATTCAGGAGGCGTTCGCGAAGAACATCATTACGGGCTTCGGGCGGATCGGCGGCTCGACCGCCGGCATTATCGCCAACCAGCCCATGATGCTGGCGGGCGTGCTCGACAGCGACGCAAGCCGCAAGGCGGCGCGCTTCGTCCGCTTCTGCGANNCAGGAATATGGCGGCCTCATCAAGCACGGCGCCAAGCTGCTCTTCGCCTATGCGCAGGCGACGGTGCCCAAGGTGACGGTCATCACGCGCAAGGCCTATGGCGGCGCTTACGACGTCATGAGTTCGAAACACATCGGCGGCGACATCAACTACGCCTGGCCCACGGCCGAGATCGCTGTGATGGGCGCCAAGGGCGCGGCCGAGATCCTTTACCGCGCCGAGCTTGCCGACAAGGAGAAGATCGCGGGCCGCATCTCCGAATATCAGAAGCGCTTCGGCAATCCGTTCATCGCGGCTGAGCGCGGCTATATCGACGAGGTGATCGCGCCCTACAACACGCGCTACCGCATCGCCCGCGCGCTCAACATGCTGCGTAACAAGCAGGAAGAGACGCCCTGGAAGAAGCACGATAACATCCCGCTTTAAGCTGGGCGCGGGCATCCATGCATAATCGCTTCCGGGCAATCCGCGCGATGGCCATGCGCTTGAAACCCTGACTTCTGTCTCCGGGCCAATCGCGCCTTGAATATTCAGCCGGCCGGGTCCGCTGTTCTGTTCGGCCGCAACTTTAGCATCCTTGGCTGCCTGGCACCCGGCAAGTGAGCGCTTGCCGCTCACGGTGACCCGCCTGCTCGTTTCACGGTATGCCACCAGTTCCATCGCACGAGAGCCTGTGGAAAAGTTCGAATCGCAGGAGCCAGAGGGGCCTGCGGCCGCCCGTTTCCTATCGAGCCGCTATTGAGCAGTGGGCTGCTAGCGGAAGTGGAAGCAGGGCAACAGCTTCCGGTAGGTGATGCTTGCTGGGTACATGTGGCTGGTGCGCACCAACTTTCGTGAAACTGGAGCAATAGCCCATTTTGGGTCTTTTTCGCCTACACATCCGTAAATGGTCTGCTAATCTCCATCCTGCATGGAAGCCATACGCGCGGCGCATGCAGCTTCGTTCGGGGCACGACGGGCTGGAAGTCTAGGGGTTGCGCGCAGTTCAGTTTCGCTCTCTGGGAGGGGGTTTATGAAAAACACCATTAAATTAGCGGTTCTCGGCGCTGCCGCGCTCGCCGCTTCTTCGACTGCCGCGCTTGCCGGCTCCGAGCTGCCGAGCGGCGCTTTGACCGGTCTGGCCCTTGGCGCGCCTCTGCCGGAAGGCGTTTACGCCATTCACATTTCCAGCTATGGCTCCACTGGCGGCGTTAGCTCAGCTTATTCTGCTCCTCTGTGGCTTGTCTGGTCGACCCCCTGGCAAATTGCCGGCGGCCGCTTGGCCTTTAGCACCTATACCGGCGTAGCGGACGTCTGGACTCCCGCCGGCGGCGTCGCCGACAGCTTCCTGAATACGCTCGTTGAAGGTCACTTGGGCTGGAACCTGCATAACGGCTTCAATGTGTCGGTGTATGCCGGTGCATGGCTGCCAAGCACACAGTCGGTTCCGGAGGCTCTGGGCCGCGACTACACGGCGTTCCAAGGCCTCGCAGCAGTTAGCTACATCGCCAATGGCTGGAACATGACGGCTACCGGCGGCTACGGCAGCGGCGGTGGCGGCAACTATACTCACCAAATGATGCTCGGCGGTAACGACACTAAGTGGCAGTCGGCCTCCTATACCCTTGACCTGACTGCGGCCAGGAAGTACGGCAAGATGGAACTTGGTTCGATCGCCTACGGTTCGTGGGACGTAGACGGGGCTAAGGAACAGCACTTCGCTCTGGGTGGCCTCGTTGGCTACGACTTCGGCTCCTTCGTCGCCCAAGCTAAGCTGGGCACAGATATTGAGCACTCCAGCATTCACGGCCGTGATCGCGCCGACGATGCCAAGGAAACCCGCGGTTGGGTGACGATCATCAAGCCGCTTTGGAACCCGGCAGCAGAAGGCGCGCTGAAGTAAGCTCCAGCTTACATCCAGCATTTCGAGCCAGCGGCGAAAGCCGCTGGCTTTTTTGTTGTGCGCGCCCCCTCAAGCGCCGCGCCCGTAGCCGCCCAGCCATGGCTGTGGCGCAAATATCTCAGCCCATGCCAAAGTGCAACTAGAGGTGGTTGTTTCACCGCTATTCTTGCGGACACACGCACAAGTTGTGCTAAGTTCGCCTTACACACGGCTCATCCCTTAAGCACCGGCGTAACCGCATCCTTCCTGGGCAGGAAGACCGTGCGGCCCCAAAAGGCGCGGATGAGCCGGATTTGGCACTTTGGAGGGGTTTTANNGACATCAGCATCGGCAGCTACGGCTCTTCCATGGACGGCAACCTCGCTTACGCGATTCCGGTGTGGCTGATCTGGTCGACACCCTGGCAAATCCTCGGCGGCCGGATCGGTTTCGACACGGCGACCGGCGTTGCGGATGCCTGGACGCCCGGCAACACCTGGCATGCCCCCGTTCCCGCCACTGCCACCACTCCCTTCATTCCCGGTTTCCAGGACGGCATCGGAACCGATAGCTGGCTGAACACCCTGATGGAAGGTTCCATCGCATGGAGCTTCGGCAACGGTTGGAATGCCTCGTTGCGGGCTGGCGCTTGGCTGAATAGCACGCAGACTCTCCCGATGGCCCTAGGCCGCAACTACACCGCTTTCATGGGCGGCGGCTCCATCAGCTATGTGGCGAACGGCTGGAACTTAACTTCGACAGGCCTCTGGGGCTCCGGCGGCGAAAACGGTCGTGACAACCAATGGCAGAATCCCTGGTTCAACCTCGACCTGACCGCGACCAAAAAGTTCGGCAAGGCGGAAATCGGCGTCATCGCCTACGGCTCGTGGGATACAGGTTGCGCATGGCACGGTTGCCTTAAGGAGAGTGAGTTCGCTATCGGCGGCCTCGTTGGCTATGACTTCGGCTCCTTCATCATGCAGGCCAAGCTGGCCGGCGACGTCGATCATCAGCTTGACAGCACGGACGTAGCCAAAGAGGTTCGCGGCACGATCAACATCATCAAGCCGCTCTGGAATCCCGCGCCTCCGCTGGCTCCGCTGAAGTAAACGATCGAAGTAATTTTGAAGCGTAAGCCAGCGGTTTCCGCCGCTGGCTTACCGCGTGCCACGGCAGGTCCATCCTGGGCAGGATGGGCTTCGTGAAGCGCGGGCATATTGCAAATGGGCAGTATTAACGGGGGAATACATGAATAATACTATAAAGCTTGCGTTTCTCGGCGCTGTTGCGCTCGCAACTTCCTCAACGGCGGCGCTTGCAGGCTCGGAACTGGTGAGAGGCCTCACAACCGGCCTCAGCGTCGGCATGCCGCTGCCGGAAGGTGTTTACGACATTTCCGTAGGCAGCTATGGCGGCTGGGATGCCAAGACCGCTCCTATGGGCCTGAATGAGGCTTACGCGATACCGGTGTGGCTGATCTGGTGGACGCCGTGGCAAATCCTCGGCGGCCGCGTGGAGTTCGATACGACGACCGGGGTCGGAGATTTGTGGAATGCCGGTAACACTTGGCATCCCCTTAATGTTAATCGCACCATTGCCTCCCAGGACGGCATCGGCCTCGACAGCTGGCTGAACACGCTCGTCGAAGCCGGCATCGGGTGGAACCTGGGCGGCGGTTGGGGCGTTAGCCTCCATGCCGGCGCCTGGCTGCCAAGCACCCAAACGGTTCCCTCGCTTCTGGGCCGCAACTATACCGCCTTCCAGGGGGCGGCGGCGGTCAGCTATGTGGCAAATGGCTGGAACCTTTCGGCCACCGGCATCTACGGCTCTGGCGGCGGCGAGGAGACCGTCCTTCTTCCCTTCGGCCCGGCAACCGCGCGGCAGGCCGAGTGGGTCAACCTGGACCTTACAGCTACAAAACACTTCGGCAAGGCCGAGGTTGGCGCCGTTGCCTACGGTTCGTGGGACCTCACCAACAGCGGCGAGGTGACTTGCTATCTCTCCGGCGGCACCGCCGCTTCGCTCGCCCCTTGCAAGCAGCACCAGTTCGCGGTTGGCAGCCTCGTTGGATACGACTTCGGGATATTCCTCGCTCAGGCCAAGCTGACCTGGGACGTGGAGGAATCCAACTACAGGGGTAAGGAAACCCGCGGCTCTCTGACGATCGTGAAGCCGCTTTGGATCGCCATGCCTCCCGAGGCTCCGCTGAAGTAAGCTCCAGCATACATCCAGCATTTCAAGCCAGCGGCGAAACCCGCTGGCATTTTTTTATGTCTCCGCCATTTCCGGGGCATACAAGCATCAGGCAAGCTTCAATCTCGTTCCAGCCACATTTCTCGAAAATAAGGGGGCTCAACCGGCCGTTCCCGGTTGATGGACGATCTCTTGGGTTTGCGCACACGCAGCCGTAAATGTAGATGGATTCCTGGCGTTTCTTGCCGGCAGCCCTATCGGAGATTAGTGTCTCGTGGACGGCTCACTCGATTCCCGGGTTTCAGGATGACCTTGAATAAACTCACTCGATTCACCCGGCTGGCGTCCCTGGCAGCGGCGCTTGCGGGGCTCGCAGGAGCCGGGCTCATGGCGCCCGCGCCCGCCCATGCCGAACTCAAACTTTGCAACAGCACGTCCAGCCGGATCGGCGTCGCCATCGGCTACAAAGATAAGGATGGCTGGGCCAGCGAAGGCTGGTGGAACGTCGACAGCCAGTCCTGCGCGCTCTTGATTCAGGACAAGCTTCGCGCGCGCTTCTACTACGTCTACGCCTTCGACTACGACAAGGGCGGCGAATGGGGCGGCCCCATTCCCATGTGCACCCAGGATGTGGAGTTCACGGTCAAGGGCATCGAGGGCTGCGAGACCCGCGGTTACAAGAAGAGCGGCTTCTTCGAGGTCGACACGCAAGAGCAAACGGATTGGACGGTCAAGCTGACGGATCAGACCGAGCCTCAAGCCGCTCCTCAGCAGAACAGCGGCGCGGCACCTGACCAGGCTCCCGCCCAGGCGGCGGCTGTGGCACCGTCGGGATCGAAGAGGAGATGAAGCGCGAACGCCGGGTGAAGATCGTCGCGACGCTTGGCCCTTCGAGTTGTGAGCCGGCCGCCATGGAGAGGCTTGTGCAGGCGGGCGCGGACGTATTCCGCATCAATATGAGCCATTCAAGCCACGACGATATGCGGGAGTATGTCGCGTCGCTTCGCGAGCTTGAGGCGAAATGCGGCCCCATCGCGATTCTGGCCGATCTGCAAGGCCCGAAGCTTCGCATCAGCTCGCTGGCCGGGGGCCAGATCCGGCTGGAGCGCGGCCAGCGCGTGGTTTTCGACGCCAATCACGCGCCTGGAAACGCCGAGCGCGTGGGCCTCCTGCACCCGGAAATTTACGCCGCGGCCGAGCCAGGCCACACGCTGCTGATCGACGACGGCAAGCTCAATTTGCGCATTTTGACCGTCACGCCGGGCCGGCTTGTGGCTGAGGTTGTCACCGGCGGGATTTTGTCCAGCCGCAAGGGCGTTAATCTGCCCGACGCCATCCTGCCGCTGGCCTCGATGACCGGCAAGGACCGCGAGGATTGCGAGGCGGCGGTGGCCGCCGGCGTGGACTGGATCGCGGTATCCTTCGTGCAGCGCGCGCAGGACATCCTCGATGTCAAGGCCATCGTGAAGGACCGCGCCTGGATCATGGCAAAGATCGAGCGGCGCGCGGCCGTCAACGCCATGAACGACATTCTCGAGGTGGCGGATGGCCTGATGGTTGCTCGTGGCGACCTCGGTGTCGAACTGCCGCTGGAACAGGTTCCGGGCATTCAAAAGCGGCTCCTGCGAGCCGCCCGCCATCGCGGTAAGCCGGTGGTGGTGGCCACGCAAATGCTTGAGAGCATGATAGGCTCGCCGGTCCCGACGCGCGCCGAGGTCTCGGACGTTGCAACCGCCGTATTCGAAGGCGCGGACGCCGTGATGCTTTCCGCCGAATCGGCGACCGGCGATTACCCCGCCGAGGCCGTGGCCACCATGGACCGCGTCGCCCGCGAGGTCGAAAAGGACCGGAATTACGAGAGTATCCTGCATTTCAAGGAATCGAGCGACGTCCCGGACACCGCTGGCGCGATCAGTGCCGCAGCGGCATCAATCGCCGAAACCTTGGAGTTGAAGGCAATCGTTTGCTACACGGCGACCGGAACGACTGGCCTTCGCGTCGCGCAGCAGCGCCCCCGTCAGCCGATTCTTGTGCTGACGCCGGTCATCGCCACCTCACGGAAGCTCAATCTGGTTTGGGGCTTGCACTGCGTGGTGACGGCCGATCCAGCCAACACAGCGCAGATGGTTAAAATTGCGGAGACCGAACTAAAGGCAGGCGATTACGCGAGCGAGGGTGAACGCGCCATCGTTTGCGCCGGCGCCCCCTTCAAGAGGCCGGGCTCAACGAACATGCTGCGGGTCTTCACGCTTGGAGAGGATAACCGGCGCGGCTGACGCGCCGATGGCAAGCACCCCTCGCAGGAAGCCTTGAGCCGCGGCGCCATCATCGCGAGGCGCTTGAGCGCCGCGACGATCCAGATGTTGGCGCGGCGCCGCAGGCTTCCGGATTGCTTCGCTCCGCTCGCAATGACGGGCCGGAACTTCCTTGCAGCCGGTGCGAGCTTAGCCCTGCCGGGCCTTATAGCGACGGACCGTCTTGTTGATGATGTAAAGCCGGCCGCGGCGGCGCACGACCTGGTTGTCGCGATGACGCGTGCGGAGCGTCTTGATCGAATTCTTGATCTTCATAGCCAATACCTTTAGGGCCCACCGCGTGCCACATGAGCCGCAGGAAGCACAAGCCGTGAGTTGATGTTCCGGGCACCGTTACCGGAAGCGCCAGTCGCGTTGTTGCTACCACGCTTTTTCGCTCTTTCCAACCCTCTCCGCACGAAATTGGAGACTTTGAAATATGTGCTGGCGATCCAGCGCGGTAGCGTTAATATTGCCGAAGGTTGCGGACGCGCAGGCGTTCCATTGATGGTTGTCGCTCTTGCGCCGTGCGAGGGCCGCAGCCAAGGGTTATGTTATGTGTATGAGTTGTTTAGTGAAATACCCGCGTCTCTTCCTGGTAAGCGTTGTTCTTCTGTTTGCAGCCCGCAGCGCGGAAGCTGACACCGTATCCAGCCCGGTTTCGCCGGATCGCGGCGCCGGCGGGCTGACGTTCTTTTCCCTTACGCCGGGTAGCGTAGGGGAGGCAGTTCCGCCCACCGGAAGCACCCGCTTCAGCGATCCGCTCCAAACTCACCGGGAACGGTCTCTTGCCCCCATGGCTCCGCCCCCGGTACTCGTAAAGAACCCGTTTTCGCCCACCGCGCAATAAAAGAGCACGCGGAATTTGAGAGATTCGGGCTAGCCCGGCCGCTTCAGGCTCAGGATGTAGGCAATAATGTTATCGCGGTCGCCTTCGCTCAAAACGAAGTTTGGCATGTTTTCATGCACGGAATGGAGGCTTGCCGCGAGGCTTATTCCGGTTACGCCGGACGTGTTTGCAATCTCCTCGAAGGCCGGAGCCTTGGGCATGGGCGAGTACAGGTCTCCCCGCCGGAGGGCGTGACATTGGGCGCAAACCTGGCTTGCATAGGTCAAACCCTTGCCCGCATCGCCTAGCTCCTGGGCCAGCGCCGTATGCGGTGCCGCGGCCCCCGCCAAAATCGCCGTTAATGCGAGAAGCCGAATAACCATGCCTTGCCGCCTCCAGATATTCCTGTTGATCGTTGTGGCCGTTCGAACCATCCGGCACAGGATAACAGGGATAGTGCTAACGAGGCCCAAATCACGGGAGGGCAATGCGTATTCGGATCGGTGGAAATGGTGGACACGACAGGGAACCGATAACGAAGCGGAATCAGAGGATTAGCGAAAAAGTGGGACAATTTTCTCTCATAGAGCCACATAGCTTTTTGCGGGAATGTCCCACCGCAAAAGTTTACGCGAAATGGTTGCTATACCGAAGCTCATCCGGTTTTTACTTTGCCCTGAGATAATAGGTGGCATAGGCCCGAGCGATCCAAAACCTGGTAACCCAGGGTGCGGTATCCCGCTTCGCGTTTTCCTGCGATCTTAGCCAGGAGCGGTTCGTTGGCATCGACATAATCGAAGACGATGACTTCCTTTTTCGTTGCATGGAGCCGGTGCAAGCGGCCCGCATATTGCGCGAGCGTGCCGCGCCACGAAATCGGCATGGTGAGGAATAGCGTGTCCAGCCGCGCATCGTCGAAGCCTTCGCCGAGATAGCGCCCCGTGGCAATGAGGAGGCGCTCTTCACTCTCTGGTATTGCAGACAGAGCCGCTGTTGTTTCACGCAACTCGCGCGCACCCATTCCGCCGCGCAGGATCACCACGTTTTTCGCGAATTTCGAAAGCCGGTCAGCAAGTTTGGTCAGGTGGTCTTTACGCTCCGTGATCACGACCGGCGAACGCCCTGCTTCGAGTGCCGCCAGAACATCCTCGAAAATGAGATCGTTCCGCGCCTCATCCGCGGCAAGCTGAGCATAAAGTTCCTGAATGGCGACTTGCTCGCCCGGCATGCCGCGCGCCGCCCGGAATTGGGTCTGCCTGAATGCGACCTTGTGCTCGAAGGGCCGTTCGGCGGCTTGCTGCTTGGCGTCAACGCGATAACGCACCGGGCCGCATTGCATAAAAATGATGGGGTGATGTCCATCTTTTCTTGCCACGGTCGCGGATAGGCCCAGCACATAGCGGGCCTTCGCCTCCCTCGCTATCGCCTCGAAGCTCACGGCGGAAAGATGATGGCATTCGTCGGCGACCAGGTGACCGTAATTCGCAACGAGATCGGATACCTCGCCTTGACGGACGAGGCTTTGCATGAGGGCGATGTCGATGATGCCGGTTGGCTTCTTCTTCCCGCCATGGACGACGCCAATTGCTCCGGCGGGAACGTCGAGAAATGCGCTCAGCCTCGCTACCCATTGGTCGAGAAGCTGCCGGCGATGAACCAGCACCAGTGTATTGCAGCCGCGCGCCGCGATCATGTTGGCGGCAACGACGGTCTTGCCGAATGCGGTAGTGGCCGCCAATATACCCGTTTCGTGTTTGAGGAGCGCCTCGGTAGCTTGCCGTTGTTCAGGCCTCAGCTCTCCACAAAACGTGACGCCGATTGAGGAACCGTACTGGCGTTCGTCTCTCAGGCTTGTCTTGATGCCAAGCCCATCGAGTTCGGCGCGAACGTCGTCAAGGCATCCCCGCGGCAGCGCCACATGTTTTGCGAACAGTTCAGCACAGGAAATGATGCGAGGCTTGCCGAAGGTTGGCAGACGCATGGCTTGCGCCGCGTAGAACTCCGGATTCTGAAAAGCGGCGATGCGGATCAGGCGGCTGACCAGTGCAGGTGGAAGGCTCGTGCGATCTATATAAACGCAATTGCCAAGAACGAGTTCGATGGTATCTGGCAGCGGACCGTCAATTGCTGGTTCGCTCCGTTTTCGTGATGGCGGAACGGCCCATGGCTCGTCATCATTGTCGGTCAGGGGGATACGAACGCGCAAAATGCGTCCTTGATCAGAAGCCGCGGCGACTAACGCCGTGACATCTTTGGCGGGCATCCGCCGTATCGAGGACAGGTATGCCCATTGATCGGCAAAGGGCAGGAAATTGTCATCGACGAATACGCTGTTGCCGCTTTCTCGGGGCTTCGCCTGGAGCGGAAGCGCGATCAAATTGCCGAAGCCGCCCGCTGGCATCGTATCCTGGCTTGGAAAAAAACGGTCGTAGGAGTCGAACCCCATATCAGGGCTGCGATCCATTGCTGTGGTGACAAGCAGAGCGCCCAACCTGCGGGCGTCGGCCGCATGCACCGGCTCGGCAAAGAAAATCCAAGCATGAGCACCGTTCCCTGAGCGTGACCGCTCTATGGCGACTGGTACACCCTCCGCATGAGCCGCGTCCCGGAAGGCGGCAATATCGATCATCCAGGATTTCTTGTCGAAATCGGCGGCGAGGAACCAGCAAGTCTCATCTGGCAGCATGGGATAGACACCGGCGGTAAAGCCACCTTGCAGGTGCGCTCGGATGATCTCATCCGTAACGGGCTTAAACGCTTGGCTTGGGCACTCGCCGCATTTCACTTGCGGCTTGCCGCAGACGCCACGAACCCATTCATTGCCGCATACGGGCGAATAGCCCGATTTCCCGGTCTTTGCATTATCCCAGCGCTGCGGGAAGACGTCTTCCCGGCCGCGGAACAGGCTCCGGAACAGAGCGATCTTGGCGGCCGTCGAAGAATTCATGGTGACATGCGCTGAGGATAGGCCGGCCTGAGCCGGAAGGGGTGACGGCGTTCCAGCAAATTTCTTGAGTTTCGCTAACCGGTCGACAACCTGCTTGCGTTCTTCATCGAGCACGCCGAGCCGGCGTTCGAGTTTGGCAATCTCCCCGGCGATGTCGAAATTGATGATCATAAGTTTCCGGACGGCCTATTTCAGAGGAAGGGCCGTGCTTCCGTTGCTGATTAGGCCCGCCGGCTCCTCGCTGTGTGCACAAACCGCACCGAATCTGTGCATAGATAAAGCCTCTGGCACCATCCCGAAAACGCTGCCACAACTGCTCTTTGAGCCGCATCTCAATGGAACCACGAATGCAGCGCAAACGGTCAGATGTTCCCGCCGATTATGCCGCCTTGCTTGCCGAACTCAAAGAGCGGATCGCGGGCGCGCGTCTGAAAGCGGCGCTTGCGGTCAACAGCGAGCTGATACTTCTATATTGGCAGATCGGGCACGACATTCTGCGGCGGCAGCGCGACGAAGGATGGGGTGCAAAGGTAATCGACCGCCTCGCCGCGGATTTGCGTCGTGCCTTCCCGGAGATGACGGGGCTTTCCGCCAGGAATCTCAAATACATGCGTGCCTTCTCGGAGGCTTATCTAGACCGCGAATTTGTGCAACAGCTTGTTGCACAAATGCCGTGGGGGCACATCGTGGTGTTGCTCAGCGCGGTGAAGAAGCCGGACGAGCGCGAATGGTACATGCGGCAGACCATTGAAAATGGCTGGAGCCGCAACGTTCTCGTTCACCAGATCGACAGCGGATTATACAGGCGCCAAGGCAAAGCGCTGACAAATTTCAAGCGCACGTTGCCTGCGTCGCAATCCGATCTCGCGCAACAGATCGTCAAAGACCCGTACACCTTCGAATTCCTATCCCTGAGCGCTGACATGCAAGAGCGCGACCTTGAACGCGGCTTGCTGGAGCATTTGCGCCTATTCATTTTGGAGCTGGGAAAGGGCTTCGCTTTTGTTGGCAGCCAATACCATCTCGAAGTTGGCGGGCAGGACTATTATCTTGATCTACTTTTCTACCATCTACGCCTGCGCTGCTTCGTGGTCTTTGAACTGAAAATTGAACAGTTCAAGCCCGAGTTTGCGGGGAAAATGAACTTCTATTTGTCTGCGGTCGACGATCAACTGAAGCACGCGGACGATCAGCCTTCCATTGGCGTCATTCTTTGCAAGGGCCGCAACGCTGTTATCGTGGAATATGCTCTCCGCGACACCAGCAAACCCATGGGCGTTGCGGCATACCGGTTGACCTCAGCGCCCGCTTTGCCAGCCAAGCTGCGCCGCGAGCTTCCCACAACCGACGATCTTGCGGGTGAGTTTGGACTACTTACCACGGCCCGGCTGCGTATGGACATCGAGCACGCCTTGCGGGAATTGCTGGAGCAGCGAGGCGTTACTGTCGCGCCAGGGTTGGCAATCGCTTCGATGATAGGGATGCTTGAGGAATTGAAGCTGATGCCTGAAGCTGAAGAATTTGCAGCCTCGGTTCGCGTCCTTGCTTCACCTGTTCGCGGCCAAAGCGCTGGCGCCATCCAACAGACATGTAGCACCGCACAGCGCTTACTTGCCGAGCTTCAAAAATTGATCCGGGACTTTCCGGGGCGCGAGAAGGTCTGATCGTACCAGAAATGGACGCGATCAAAAGGGGGGCAACATGGTGCGTTCACTCCCATCGAATCATATGGAAATAATCGGCACCCAGAACCGCCCTACAATCAGGTGCTGTCCCTCAATTGTCCCACCAAACAAAAACAACAATCAAAACAATAGCTTATGGTGAAGGTCTGGTGGACACGACAGGGATCGAACCTGTGACCCTTCGCGTGTGAAGCGAATGCTCTACCGCTGAGCTACGTGTCCAGCACGCTCACGCGATATATCTACGTGGCGCGCTGGCATTCTGTCAACAGCGGCTGGGCCTCCAGGCGGGGCAATCGGGTAAAAAACGGCCGTGACGTGAGAAACAAGTGCTGGATCGATTTTATCCCTCCGAATCGCCAGGAAGTGGGCAGCGGCGGACGGCGGGACCGCGGACTATGGAGCCTTTGAACGAGGACGTTGTTTTCTTATGGTATTTTGCCGGTATTGACGGTCCCTGGAAGCGCGCCCGGCGCGGAGGTGTTCCAGCGCTGCTTTGTCTCCTGGAACCTGGCAATAAGGGGATAGCGGCCGAAGTCATTGCCATCGGCGGCTATCCCTCAAAGGGCAAACAGATGGCTCAGGCCGGCTAATGGGCCGGCGGCTTCTTCTGGGCAGCGCCGGAGCCGCCGGTTTTCGGCTTGGCGCCGCGCGTTTGCGGCTGGGCGGCGCCCTCGGTTTGCGGCCACGGACCAACCGATGCCGCCCCCTCGGCGCTAGCGGCATGCGTGCCGCCGCGCGTGCCTTCGCCCACAAGCACAAATGGCGCCCAGAACGAGGGATGGGCGTCCCATGGCCGCTTGGCGTCGTCCATCAGGGCTGCTTGCGAGCGCTGCAACGCCTTTGCCGGGCCGATGTCCGGTGTCACGCTCAGATCCTTGAATGCCGTTGTGGTGAGCATGGTCGCAGCGTAGGAATCGACCTCCCAATGCGATACCAGCAGCGACCGGGCGCCCGCGTAGAAGAAAGCGCGCGCTAGCCCCGACAGCGCCTCGGCGCCCGTCTTTTCGCCGCCCGCCGTGTTGCACGCCGATAGCACCACCCAGTCCGCGTTGAGCTTGAGCTGCGTAATCTCGGAAGCGGTGAGCAGGCCGTCGTCCTCGTCGCTTGCCTCTTTCGGCGGGGTCAGGACCAGCGCTGGCTCGGCCGCTCCGCCATTGAGCGATGCGGTTTGCCCCGCGAGCAGGCCGTGGGTGGCGAAGTGGAGCACACGGTAGCGGTCGAGATGGGCGTGCTTCACCGCGGACTCCGTCGCCGCGCCGCCGGTCAGCACACGACCCACCGGCGCATTGAGGCTCTTGGCCACGCAGGAAAGCTCAAGCGCCGCCTCCGGCAGCGGGCACAACTTGCGCAGCGTCCCGACATCCCCGCGTCCGGCGCGGAAATAGGTGCCGAGGCTACGGGCCGCCCAGCCGCGCTTGGCCGGGGCGGAACCTTCCGCCGCCCCCTCCCCGGGGCAAGCCTTGGGCGGTTGCGCCTCGCCGCATTCGGGATTGCCCTCCAGCCTCGGATCGCCATAGCCAAGGAACGGCTCGGAAGCACCTGCCGCCTTAGCCTCCTTGCGCAGAACCGAAAGGCTTGGCACCGAGGGCAGCACCGCGACCGCGTGCTCGCGGCCCAGCCATTTGACGCCACGATAGCCCTTCCAGCCGGGCAGCGCCTCGCGCGGCTTTTCCGTCACCAGCGCCTGAAGCGGCAGCGAGGTGAGAGAGCCTGATGCCGCAATCAGGAGGCTTTTCTCCTTGATGAGGTCCGCAAACGGCCCGAACAGTGCCTGATAAAGCTTGTGGGCGCGCTCAAGATCGTAAGGCAGCGGCTTGTCCGGGTACTCGTTCTTCGCCTTGACCGCCTTCTCGCAAGCCGCAGCACCCTCGCCTTGCCATGCCGCCGCGTCTAGGCCGCAGCGCAGCGCGAACGCCTCCTCCTCCATGGCCGCACCGCCAAGTTCGATCCGCGCCCACTGAACTTTCTCATGGGTCACAACCCAGGCAACGGTCTCCCCGGCGTCCTTAATAGTTGACGGCGTATCCAGGAATAGCACCAGCGCCTCGACCGGCTTAAGCAGCGACTGGACCTTCGCCACACTCAAGGGGCTCGGATTGACCAACTCGGCGTATTTCGGGAACTGCTTGAACAGCGCCGCGTCGATCTCCTCGATGCGCTTGTCGATCGCGGCCACTCGGCTGCGCATCTCCTGGTCTCTTCCCGCCTGTTGCTGCCGGGCTTCGGCCGGAAGCGAGACGGCGGCGAAAAGCCCGGCGTCCAGTTCACGCCGTTCGTTCGAAAGGTCCTGGCGCTCGCGGGCAAGCTGGGCCAGAGCCGGGTTGCTTTGCGGACGCGCGGCCATTTGCGCGAGCGCGCCCGCCGCAGTGGAATGCTGCGCCCACTGGGCCATCTCGAAGAGATTGTCGCGCAGCTTGGACGCGGAGCCAGGCTCCGCCTTTGCCAAGCGGTTCCCCACCTTCACCAAGTCCGAAAATATGGTGCTGTACCCGCCGCCGTCTTCCTCGCTGGCAGCCCCGGAACGGCCGCCCCGCTTTAGCGATGCGATTGCGATCTTGGCGGCGCGGCTCAGATAACCAGTGGCATTCGGCAAATCGTTAGAGAACAGGAACAGGCTGCTTGTATGGAACAAGGAGGTCATCAGGTTGGGACTCTCTGGCCCAAGCAGCTCAATCATCTTGTGAGCCAGCTCGATGCTGCGCCATTCCATCACGCTGTAACGCTTTTGTGCATCGGGGTCGGCGCCCCAGTTGTCGAGATCGGCCAGCGCGTTGCGGTCGCCAGGGGGCCTCGCGAACAGCTTTTTGTCCGCGGCGGGGTTCGCCTTTCCAAATTTGGCGCCTTCCTCGGCGCGCCCCTGCTTTGCCATCAAACCCACCACCCGGATGCGTATCGGCGAGGTGTCTGGACTGTCGGAACCCTTCACCTCCTCGATAAGCTTGATGGCACGCTTCAAGGTCTCCTCTGCCTCGCCGAACCGGCCCAACCGCTCCAGGACGCTCCCCATATTGCTGAGGGCCTCGGCGATCGTGAGCTTGTCGCCGCCCATCTCCCGGACGAGCAGCACGCACTTGAACATCGGCTCGGCATCGTCGGCGAGGTCGACGCTGAAATAGTAATCGGCTAGCCACTGGCACGCCGTGGCCAATCCATCACGGGCATCCGCGTTTCCAGGATTGGCTGCGAGCGCCTGCTGTCTCAGGGCGGCAACGCGCTTGCGCAGCGGCAGGGCGCCGGGCCTGCCCTTCTGCTTCTCCACCTCGTCCGCTTGTCCGGCCAGCGCGTCCGGGTCCGTGCCGGCCTCGGCGTCTTGCTGCGCAGGCTGAGGCTGCGAGGGCGCAATCCGCGCGTTGCGAACGATGGCGAGCGCCTCTTGCGCCATGTCTTTCCGGCCGGCCGCCATCAACTGCTCGGCCGCGCGGTTTAGCTTGGCCATCAGGTCGTCGCGGGTCACTGACCGTCCCAGATCTGTGTTTGGGTTCTCCAGCGCTTTCTTGGCGATGGCCACGAAACGCTCGTTGAGCGGCTGTACCGCTGCAGGGCCTTGCATCATGCCAAGGAATAGCGCGAGCTGCGCAACCTGGACGCCGGTGAAAGGATGATCGTAGCCCAGATGCTGTTCCGACAGGGCGATCATGTGCTGATAGAGCTTTTGCAGATCGCCGATCCGGCCTCGGATGAGATAGGTTGCCGACTGCATGCTGACCGCGTTGGACAAGCCCGCATCGTCCGGCCGAAGCTTCTTCGCAGCGATTCGCACCTCAGTGTATTCGAAGTAGCGGGCGAAATAGCGGTCTGCGTCGTCGAATTTTTTCTGGTTCGAATGTGCGACGTTCAGGGCGAGCAAGAGCTTTCCCAAGTCGGGGCGTTTGTCCTCGCCGGGATATTTTTCCCTGAGTGCCAGCGCACGCTTTAAGAATGCCTCCGCCTTTTCCCATCCATCTTGGCTTGAGGGTTGCCCGAAGCTGCTTTGACCGGCCATAATTGCGGACATCTGGATGGCGCCAAGGTTGAGCAGCGGCGCGATCGCCGCTTCTGAATCGGGGCCGAGCTTTTGCTCCGCGATCGCGAGCGCCTTTTCCGCCAGTGGATACGCCTCCGCGAGCTTTCCGGCGTCTCGCAATGCGTGCACCTGCGTTACGATGGCGTCGATTTCCTCCTGCGCACCGGCCGCCACCGGGTCCGCGCCGGCCGCCAGCCAAAGGGCCGTCATTGCCGCTACCGCAATCTGCCGCCACCAAGCCATGTCAACGTCCCCCCAATCCCTGTACATATATCTTTTTCGTGCCCGAACGTTGTGGGCGCTTTTGGGCCAAAGCCGGGGCATTTTGTGGCGCTCCGGCCTTGCCCCCAAATGCGGCAGCCATTCGCGCCGCGAAGTTTCTGCCTGTTTCCTTGGCCCGCGGCATGGCACGTCCATCACGTTTTGCCAGGTGCCGGGAAAGACCCAGCATCTGGATAGGGCCTTGACGCAACATGCGGAAAGCCGCGCCCTGGGGGGCAAGTCAGGCTTGCGCTTCAAAATGCCTCAGGCCGGCACTTCTTGCCTTGCGAAAGCCGCGCCGATTTGCTCAAGATGCCAGCATTGGGAGGTCGGTGGCCATGAGCGAGAATGGGCTTGGCGCAAGCCAATATTCAGAAGTTTACGCGAGCTGGAAACGCGATCCAGAGGGGTTCTGGGCCGATGCCGCGCGCGACATCGATTGGTTCGAGCAGCCGAAGCAAATCTTCGACGGCGCCCAAGGCATTTATGGCCGCTGGTTCGCGGGCGGGGTGTCGAATACCTGTTACAACTGCCTCGACCGGCATGTGGAGCGCGGGCGCGGCGTGCAGCCGGCCGTCATCTACGACAGCCCCGTGACCGGCCAGAAGAAGATTTACACCTACTTCCAAATGCTGGGCGAGGTTGCGTCGTTCGCGGGCGTGCTCAAGGAAATGGGCATCGAGAAGGGCGACCGCGTCATCGTCTACATGCCGATGATCCCGGAAGCGCTGGTGGCGATGCTCGCCTGCGCGCGTATTGGCGCCATCCATTCGGTGGTGTTCGGCGGGTTCGCGGCGAACGAGCTTGCGGTGCGCATCGAAGACGCGCACGCGAAGCTGATCGTCACGGCCTCCTGCGGCATCGAGCCGAACCGCATCGTGCACTATAAGCCTTTGCTCGATCAGGCTATCGAGCTTTCGGCGGTCAAGCCCGAGGGTTGCATCGTCGTGCAGCGCCCGCAGGCGGAATGCACGCTGATCGCTGGCCGCGACCACGACTACGCCTCGCTGATGACCTCGGCAAAGAGCCGCGCCGTTCACGCGCCCTGCGAGCCGATGGAGTCCACCGATCCGCTCTACATTCTTTACACCTCCGGCACTACCGGCAAGCCGAAGGGCGTCGTCCGCGACACTGGCGGCCACATGGTGGCGCTCAAATGGTCGATGCACAAGCATTACGGCATCGCGCCGGGCGATGTGTTCTGGGCCGCGTCGGACGTAGGCTGGGTGGTCGGCCACTCTTACATCGTCTATGCCCCGCTGCTGCAAGGCGCCACTACGATCCTTTACGAGGGCAAGCCCGTCGGCACGCCGGACGCGGGTGCATTCTGGCGCGTGATCTCCGAATACAAGGTCAAGGCGCTGTTCACCGCGCCGACCGCCTTCCGCGCGATCAAGAAGGAAGACCCGAACGGCACACTGCTGGCGAACTACGACCTCTCGCACTTCAAGACGCTGTTCCTGGCCGGCGAGCGCGCCGACCCGAACACGGTGCAATGGGCCGAGGACCTGCTCAAGGTGCCGGTGATCGACCACTGGTGGCAGACCGAGACGGCCTGGGCAATCGCCGGCAATTGCGTCGGGCTTGGCCGCGCCCCCGTGAAGCACGGCTCGCCGACCTTCCCGCTGCCGGGCTACGACCTTCGCGTTTTGAACGAGAGCAATGAAGAGGTGAAGCCAGGGCAGACCGGCGCGCTATCGATCCGCCTGCCGATGCCTCCGGGCTGCCTGCCCACGCTCTGGCAGAACGACAGGGGCTTCATCGAGAGCTATCTCACCGAATATCCAGGCTACTACAAGACTGCGGACGCCGGCTACATCGACGAGGATGGCTATGTCTTCGTCATGTCACGCACTGACGACATCATCAATGTCGCGGGCCACCGCCTGTCCACGGGCGGAATCGAGGAGGTGGTCGCGAACCATCCCGACGTTGCCGAGTGTGCGGTGATCGGCGTGGCGGATGGGCTCAAGGGCCATGTCCCGGCGGGCTTCGTGCTCTTGAAGGCCGGTGTCGCGCGCGAGGTGCACGTCATCGAGAAGGAGATCGTCGAGCTGGTGCGCGAGAAGATCGGTCCGGTCGCCGCCTTCAAGACGGTGCTGACGGTCGCCCGCTTGCCCAAGACGCGCTCGGGCAAGATCCTGCGCGGCACCATGCGCAAGATCGCCGACGGTGAGGAATACAAGATGCCCGCGACCATCGACGATCCCGCGACGCTCGCGGAGATCGCGGCGGCGCTCAAGGCGAGGGGGTTCCCATCTCAATCCGCTTAGCTATCCGGGTTTGCTAAAGGATGAGGCTCAATAATACCGGCACAACCCCTCACCCTGGCCCTCTCCCTGTGGGAGAGGGAGTCCGGGCGTGCCAGTTGAACAGGCGTTCCCTCTCCCGTCCATATCNNCGAGCTTGCGTGGGAGAGGGATAGGGGTTATGCGCGTCTTGCGGAACGCTGACGTGGGGAACTAGCCATGCGTATTGCAACAGCCGCGTACCTGTCGCTTTTCTGCGCTTTGCTGCCCTTCGCGGCCAACGCGCAGCAAACCGCGGACAAGTGGATCACTGCCTGGGCTGCTTCCGTCCAGGGTCCCTATCCCGTAGGCAACTCGATCCTCCAGCCCGACCTGCGGCGGGTATTTCCCACGCCCGAAGCCGGGGCCAAGGATCAAAGCTTCCGGCTGATCGCCGGGCCGGATGTTTGGGGGCGCGAGGCCCGCATTCGCCTCTCCAACGCCTTCGGCACCAAGCCCGTCAC